>JBBRGJ010000013.1:0-36410 GCA_038240835.1 Bacteroidales bacterium
TTCTGGTGTTGTTAGAGATCACTAAATTCCCAAAAACAAAAAAAACACCAATCACAATGGCCATCAATTTTTGATGTTGGCGAACGTAATTAGTGATTTTCAAAAAGGTCATAAACGTTAATCTTTATTATCTACTTCTTGACCAGAATCTTCTGATTGATTTGCATCAGGATTAATTTGAGCATCCTCACTCCGTGGATCAGACTCGTTGTTGAGTTTGAATATTTTTCGATTGAACAAGAGCAAACTTGCAGCACCTGTGGTAATAGAAGCATCAGCAACATTAAAAACAGGTCGGAAAAACAGATACTCATCTCCACCTAAAAACGGCACCCAGTCAGGCCAAAAACCATGTAAAAGTGGAAAATACAACATATCGACTACTCTTCCATGCAGAAACGATGCGTATCCACCTTCGGCAGGCATAAACGATGATATTTGATAGTAAGAATCGTTGAAAACAAGTCCATAAAAAGCGCTATCAAACATATTGCCCGAAGCGCCAGCGATAATCATCGACCAGCAAATCACAAAGCCAATGGTGGCATTGCGTTCGCGAATTAATTTAACCATATACCACACCAACATGGAGATAGCGACAATGCGGAACAGACTTAAAAAAAGTTTCCCCCATTCGCCACCAAAGGACATTCCAAAGGCCATTCCTTCATTTTCAGTAAAATGAATGATTCCTTTTCCCCAAAGAAAATGAAACTCGTCTCCGATATGCATGTGGGTTTTAACCCAAATTTTAGAGACTTGATCTATTAATAAAACACCAAAGATGATTGCAATTGCAATCCAACTCTCTTTTTTAATCTTCACGAAACTTATTTTTTCTTCGATTGCGACATTTTTGCATCAAAACTCAAAGTAGCATGGGGAACAGCACGCAAACGTTCTTTAGGAATTAAAACTCCTGTTTCGCGGCAAATTCCATAGGTTTTGTTTTCGATACGCACCAAAGCAGCTTCCAAATTTTGAATATACTTTTGAACTCGTTGAGCCATCTGACTGTTCTCTTCTTTGTTAAGAACATGATGACCCTCTTCTAACGTTTTAAACGTTGGAGAAGTGTCCATGGTGTCGTTGTTATCGGTATTACTAAACGTTTCGGTTAACGTTTTTAAATCCAAATTTGCTTTTACCAACTTGCTATTAATCAGGTCTTTAAATTCAATAAGATCTGAATCAGAATATCTATTTATATTTTTTTCGCTCATGTTTTGAGTTTTTTATCGTTTATGATTATTTTGAACTACTATTTTTAACAGAATTTCATCTGCTAAATCGATCTCTATGGCTGAAGACAAGTCAATATTTTTAACAATTTCCAGACTATCCGCTAAAGTTTCTGAGCAAATATATGAAATGTTTTTCATTAATGCACCAGCCACCACTTCATTTTCTTCAACAGTGATGGCAATTGTATCGGTAACTTCAAAGTTTTGCTCTTTACGAATATTTTGAATTCTATTTACAAAATCCCTTGCCAAACCTTCTGAATACAACTCATCGTCGATGGTAATATCCAATGCAATGGTCACCAATCCATCGTTTGCCACTGCCCAACCAGGAATATCTTGGGCAAAAATATCAACATCACTTTGCTCAATCGTTTGCAAAACACCGTCGACCATCAACTCAATCTTCCCTTCAGCTTCTAGCACAGAAATTTGTTCTTGGTTCATTTCTGTAATTGCAGCGGCAATTTGTTTCATCAGTTTACCAAAACGGGGTCCTAAGGTTTTAAAGTTCGGTTTAATATTTTTCACCAATATTCCATCCGATTCAGAGATATAAACCACCTCTTTTACGTTTACTTCGGACAAAATCAGATTTTCAATTCGTTGAATTTGCTCTTTATTGTCTTGGTTCATCACTGGAATCATGATTTTGCTAAGCGGCTGACGAACTCTAATGGCCGATTTTTTTCTCAAAGAGAGCACCATCGAAGAAACTTTTTGTGCCAACTGCATCCGCTCTTCCAACTTCTTATCGATCAATTTATCGTTGCATTCAGGAAAATCTGATAGATGAACTGAATTATGCACCTCACGTTGTGTGACCTTATTTAAATCGATAAACAATTTATCAGAGAAAAATGGGGCAATCGGGCTGCTTAGTTTTGCAATGGTTATCAAACAAGTATACAACGTTTGATATGCGGAGATTTTATCTTCAGAATACTCCCCTTTCCAGAAGCGACGACGACATAGACGTACATACCAATTGCTCAAAAATTCATTCACAAAATACTGAATTTCTCTACCAGCTTTCGTTGGCTCATACTCTTGATAGTGAGTATCCACATTTTTAATCAATGTGTTTAACTCCGATAAAATCCAACGGTCAATTTCTGGACGTTTGTCAAAATCAACATCTGGTTCGGAGTATGAAAAATTATCAATATTTGCATACAAGGCAAAGAACCCGTAAGTATTGTAAAGAGTGCCAAAAAACTTACGTTGTACTTCGGCGATGCCTTCCAAATCAAATTTCAAATTATCCCAAGGCTGAGCATTGGTAATCATATACCAACGAGTAGCATCAGGACCAAATTTTCCGATGGTTTCGAATGGATCTACAGCATTTCCAAGACGTTTAGACATTTTATTGCCTTTTTTATCCAACACCAATCCATTAGAAACTACGTTTTTAAACGCAACGGAGTCGAATAAAATAGTAGAAATGGCATGCAATGTAAAAAACCAACCTCTGGTTTGATCCACGCCTTCAGCGATAAAATCAGCAGGGTAATTTTTTTCAAAATATTCTTTATTTTCGAATGGATAATGGAGCTGTGCATAAGGCATAGAGCCAGAATCAAACCAAACATCAATTAAATCCAACTCCCGAGTCATCGGTTTGCCTGTATTGGAAACCAAAATAATATCATCCACAAATGGGCGATGAATATCGATGGAGTTATAATTTTCATCCGACATGTCGCCTGGGACAAACTTGCCAAATGGATTGGAAGTCATGATACCCGCTTTCACCGATTTCTCGATTTCAGTCGTAAGTTCTTCGATAGATCCAATGCATATTTGCTCCGATTTATCTTCGGAAACCCAGATTGGAATTGGAATTCCCCAATATCTGGAGCGCGACAAGTTCCAATCGACCAAATTCTCGAGCCAGTTGCCAAAACGACCCGTTCCGGTAGCTTCAGGTTTCCAATTAATGGTTTTATTCAATTCAATCATCCGATCTTTATAATCGGTCGTTTTTACAAACCAAGAGTCTAATGGATAGTATAAAATAGGTTTATCAGTTCGCCAACAGTGAGGATAGTTGTGAACATATTTTTCAATTTTAAATGCTTTGTTTTCCGCTTTCAGCATCACCGATATTTCCACATCTATCGATTCCGATTGAGGATTTGTATCATACTCCGCTTTCACATATTTACCTGCAAATCGGCTATATAAATCAGTATTTACGTTTGCTTTTACAAAATCTGGATCTAATTGATCAATCTTGAAAAATCTTCCTTGGCGATCGACCATTGGTTGGCGGAAACCTTTATCGTCAATCATAATTAAAGGAGGAACACCTGCTTGTTTAGCCACACGATCATCATCAGCACCAAAAGTAGGGGCAATATGAACAATTCCAGTACCATCTTCGGTGGTGACAAAATCGCCAACAATTACTTGAAAAGCACCTTCGCCAGGATTTACCCATGGAATTAGTTGCTCATATTCCAATCCTTTCAAATCCGAACCTTTGCAAGTTGCGAGTACGTTGAATGGAATGTTTTTATCTCCTTGTTTGTACTCTTCAAATAATAAATCTGCATTTTTTTCGGGAAACAACGAATTCAGCAATGGTTTAGCCATGATTACTTGAATCGGCAAACCAGTATATGGATTAAATGTGTTGACCAATACATACTCAATATTTGCCCCTACCGCCAAAGCAGTGTTTGAAGGAAGCGTCCAAGGAGTAGTTGTCCAAGCCAAAAAATAGACATTATCTGGAATAGAAGTACTGGCTTCGAATCCCCATGGACAGTGTTTTGTTTTTTGAGTAGTTTTCATTTTAAACTGAGCCACACAAGTAGTATCTTTCACATCTTGGTAACAACCAGGCATGTTTAATTCGTGCGAACTCAAGCCAGTTCCCGCGGCTGGAGAGTAAGGTTGGATAGTGTATCCTTTGTAAAGTAACCCTTTGTTGGACATCTGTTTTAATAGATACCAAACCGACTCAATATATTTGTTTTCAAAAGTGATGTAAGGATTATCAAGATCCACCCAGTAGCCCATTTTTACAGTTAGGTCGTCCCACAAGTCTTTATATTTCATTACCTCTTTGCGGCAAGCAGAATTATACTCTTCAATGGTAATAGATTTTCCAATATCCTCTTTGGTAATTCCTAACGTTTTTTCAACACCAAGTTCTACAGGCAATCCGTGAGTATCCCATCCCGCTTTGCGAGAAACATGATACCCTTTTA
The DNA here is from genome assembly GCA_038240835.1 of Bacteroidales bacterium. Lineage (GTDB taxonomy): Bacteria > Bacteroidota > Bacteroidia > Bacteroidales > WCHB1-69 > JBAXTE01. The sequence continues at coordinate 4,466 of JBBRGJ010000013.1, forward strand.
AGGTTTTATATCTGCAAAAAATATCTTTAATAGAACGAGCTAATACATGGTGAATTCCAGGTTGGCCGTTTGCCGAAGGAGGTCCTTCGTAAAACACATATGGTGTATGATTTTCGCTTTTCTTTAAACTAGCAGCAAACGTATCTTGATCTTCCCAATATTGCAAGATCTCTTGATGAATGGCTGTTAAGCTAAGTTGTTTATACTCTTGATACTTCTGTCCCATGTAATCTCCTTTTTCTTTTTTATTTCAGGGTGCAAAATTACAAAAAAATAGCCAATTTACAAACTATATCTAATTGAAAAGAATAAGAACAGAAAGAAGAAGAAGAAGGTAAGCGAGTTCTTAACCGCAGAGGGCGCGGAGAGAAATTCAAAGAGAGAGACCGCAGAGCGCGAAGCGACGATGCGAAGCGAGTTTTGGCGCGAAGCAACGATGCGAAGCGAGTCCAAACACGAAGTGATACTGGCGCGAAGCGAGTCGAGCTTAGCTCTGTTAACTGTTGACTGATAACTGTTAACTGTTGACTGTTAACTGATTCAAAGTTTTACTCTCCGTCTCGTTCATCTTTGCGCTCTTCAAAATAGAAGGTGGCTCTCGGATTACGGATGGTATATTTTGAGAAAGATTCATCGGAATCAAATCCATCGCCATACATTACTCCAGTGGGGTTGGTTCGTTTTACAAACACATCGGAGTAGATGCTTTTCCGAAGTTGATCCCATACAATGTGTTCTGTTTCAATGGTTTCGTTGTTCTGGTGGTTGATAATCACTACTTTCCCGCGTGCTTCCATCGATTTTCGGGCTTCGTAGCTAAGGGCGTAATTGGCAGTGAGTGTAGTTTTCAGCACTCCATTTTTGTCAAAAGAATTTAATCTAATTCCTTTGGGAAATTCAAGGTAGGGGTCGGCAGTAAGAAATTTGTTCATTATTTGGCTCGAGAGCATAAACTGCATTTTTCCGGAATCACTATAGATTACCGTGATGTTTTTGGCCTGCTCATCGGGTTGCTTGTCTATGGCGGTGATGCTATTGACTTTGGCGATGTCGTTTCGGCAACTAAAAGTGATAATAGCCATCGAAATGGCTATTATCATTGTTTTAAATACAGTTTTAATGCGCTTGGTCATTTCTAAACTATCTTACAGTTGTGGTTTCATTAATCCAGCAACCGACAGTATATGATTGACCTTTAGTAAGACTATTAAAGAAGATCGCTTGCGAAGTTGGGAATCTGCTTGCAGCCGCACTTATACGTTTGTTTGCTTCTGCTGTTTTTCCGCTGTCGATAGCGCGAGCTTTCATATATTTGTCTACTGCAGCCCAGTTAGCCGCTCTTGATGTAAGTTCGTCTGAACCACATGATGAAGCGCTTTGTGCGTACATGTCTCCAATTAAGATATATGGAGTTCCATCACCTGGTTTTAGAGCAGCATATTTGTAAGCATAAGTTCTTGCCAATCCATATTGTTTTAGTGCAGAGCAACTAAATGCAGACATAATATAAGCTTGCGCTTTAGATTCTTCGTTGGTGAACAATTTGATGGCATCTTCGAAGTAATCTTTTGCTTTTGCATAATCATTTTTACTAAAATTCATGATACCCACCAAAAATGCTGATTCAGCGGTTGGTTTTAATGCATATAATTTAGTAGAAGCATTTAAGAAAAGTTCAGAAGTAGTACATTTCTTTTTGTTCATGATTTTTGTAATCTTCTCAAGCAAAGCAATGTCGTCTGGAGTTTCGTTAAATTTCTTTTGGTAGATATTTTCAATGTCTTGACATTTAGCATACGGAGTAAACAAAAGGTCGAAGTTGTTTTTTGCTTTTTCAAAACTTGCTAATGTTTTTCCTAGTTTTAGGGTGTCTTGAGTCAGTTTTTCTAGTTGTTTTTTAAACATTATCGAGTCAATAGCTTTGGAAGCCAATTGACTATCCAATGAATCGATCATGATTACTGCTAATCCAAATTGTGTTTGTGCTTTGTCTAAGTTATACTCAATAATATCACTTCCTTTATCGTAGGTGTCAAACATCAATGTAGTCTCTTTCTTACGATACAGCATATACTTTTCGGCAGTTTGATAGTGCGCATTGATTACCGAAGGAGAAGTATTATTTCCTTCAAGAGCAACGGACTCTTCGTACATATTAAACGCATTTTCCCATACTTGAGCTAATGTATCATAGATAGCATTTTTCTTAAGAGTGTCTTTTTCTGCTTTATGTCTAGCATCCCAAATTCTAGGAATATGAGTAATATACTCGTTTGCTTTCCGACCTAATACAGCTCCTTTTGAGTTTGGATAAAGTGCTATTCTGGTATCATACACCAAGAAAAGACTGTCTAAAAGCATTAGTTTACGATTCTCGTCTTTGGTGCTTTTAATCTCTTCGTTGATAATTTGAGGACCATTAATCATGATATTCATACTTGACTGTGGACAGTTACAAAAAGTCCATTGCCAAGGTGAATAAGCATCTTTAAAATTGTTTTGTCTGAAAAATTCGCGATAGAGAGATATGTTTTTTACACACTCGGCACTATCTTTTCCATATTTTCCAACAGAGGTGTCGTCTTGCGCTTTAACAGAAAGCGAACTAATGGCTACAACCGCTATTAGAATCAGTTTCATTGTTTTTGTTTTCATCTTTTTATTAATTACGAGGTTCATATATTATATTTTATTTTTTTTAATCCAACTTCCTTCTCACGTACATATTGTCCCACAACTGAAATCCAATCGATATTCTAGTAAACGATTCTTTGATGAGATTATTTGAAATAGTGCCTCTTTCTCCGTATTCCACTCCAATATTAAAGGAGCTTTTCTTTTTAATCGGGATGCTAACGCCAAAGTTTATGCCAAATTCGTTGATGTTTGTATTTTTAAGGTCGAGATACGATTGTTGAAATCTAAATCCTGCACGGTATCTAGTTTTTTTCAAGAGATTTTGAGACTGAGAATTCGGTACAAACATACCTCCTATAGCTATTTGGTAACTGTCAGATAATGAGTCGTTTCTGTTAAAAATAGTGTACTTGCTCCAATTTTGCCAATTCATATCTGCACCAATCATAAACTTATCCGCTTTTCCAAACGAAACGCCACCTCCAGCAACAAATGGCAGCACTATTTTGCCATTTTTGTTGTTGTAATTTTCAACGGTGTCTTTGGTGATATGAGTTCCTACGGTATTGCGAATAAATGTAGTAGTGAAAATATCATCGGTTGCACTGATTGAAGAACTTAAACCAGCCGTAGCGCCTAAAATGAAGTAATAATCATTTTTTAGCTCTTTTTTGTATTGCACCCCTCCTAAAAAGTTAAACCCTCTGATGTAGGTTTTGTTTTTAGAATCTAACCCCAAAACGGTCATGTCTTCAAACTCTTCCACTCTTTGGCGGTTAATGGTTCCAAATAAATAAGAGGTATTTATGCCCACGGACAATCCGCGCATAATTCGAAGACTGTTTCCCCAATAAGCTTGCGTTAATCCGCCATCGCCAATATAATTATAAGTGTATTTTCCAAGCACATTATCGGTCCCAGCAGTGGTGATTTTATAACCCACATCGCTGAAGGGTTGAATTCCAATCACTGTTTTCCAACCTTTAACAATAGTGAACCCAACATTAAAATATCCCAACGATGAGTTGTTAGAAGATTGCTGAGAGGTTTCGGTTTTTGAGTTTAAAAAAGTAGCAATCAAACTACCATCCAACAAAAAACCTAAGGTATCAATGGAATTGTAAGAAGCGGGATTCCCACTATTAATGACATACGGCATTTGCACCGCTTGGCTCAAACCGCCCATCGAAGAGCAGAAAATTGTATTGCGGTTGTTCAACGACCCGAGTCCATATCTGGTGTATGGAGAACTTGGGTTATTTTGAGCAGTGATAGCTCCACCTATAACCGTTAATAGAAGTGTTATGAATCTAATTTTTTTAATCATTTATGTTTAATATTGCGTTTAAACCTTCAATTACAAGGTTTGGATTTGCAAAATTGCTATTTTTTAGCCACTTATCAAAATATTTTATGGCTCCACCTGTTATAATAACTGTTAAATCTTCAAATAATTCCTTATATCTGTCAATCATTCCGTCTATTTCTGAGGCTATTCCGCAGGTTGCACCCGACAACATCGATTCTTTGGTGGAACTGCCAATAAATGAAGAAATTTCTTCAAAATCGATTTCAGGAAGTTTCCCTGTATAATAATTCATCGATTTTAAGCGCATCATTATTCCGGGAGAGATGCTTCCTCCATGGTATAAATTATCTTTATCCACAAAGTCAAAGGTAACACAACTTCCAGCCTGGATAACCAAAAGATTTCCAATCGGAAACATTTTTCGAGCACCTACAGAAGCTGCAATCCTATCGGTGCCTAAAGTATCTTTGCTTTGGTACAACAACTCAAAAGGGAGTTTTAAGTTAGCAGACATCTCTACAAAAGGGATGTTTTTTGCTAACCAACCTTTAACCTCTACATCATTTTTTACCACCGAACTAATAATGGCTTTTTGAAAGCTATATTCTTTTGCTAAACTATCTAAATCTGAGGCTTTTAACTCCAAAAATCGACGTACTTCAATAATTTTATCATAATGACAAATTGCAAGTTTATGATACGTATTTCCTAAGTCGATTATTAAATTCATTTTTAGTGCAAAGGTAAAAAAAAGAGTCCAAAGTTGGATTAAGTAACGCATAATCTTCCAAATCATTGCCTAAAATACAAAACAAAATTGTAATTTAGCTAAAAAATACGAACGGATGAACGGAAAATTAATTATTTTTTCTGCACCATCGGGTGCTGGCAAAACTACCATTGTAAAGCAATTATTAGCGGCGGGTTTGCCCCTCTCTTTTTCCATATCTGCTTGTAGTAGAGGTAAAAGAGAAGGAGAAACTAATGGAAAAGATTACTATTTTTTATCGGCAGATGAGTTTAAATCAAAAATCGAAAAAGGAGAGTTTTTGGAGTGGGAAGAGGTATATCCTGGCAACTATTATGGAACCTTAAAATCTGAAATAGAGCGAATTTGGGAAGATGGAAAACATGTTATTTTTGATGTAGACGTAGTGGGTGGGTTAAATATCAAAAAAGCATATCCCGAGAAATCGCTCACCTTGTTTGTGCAACCACCTTCGCTGGAAACGCTCAAGAACAGATTGCAAAACCGAAGCACTGAAACTGAAGAGAACATCCAAAAACGACTTGCGAAAGCAGATTTTGAACTCTCTTTCTCTTCAAAATTTGATGTAATCATTGTCAACGATGATTTGGGAAAAGCGATTGAAGAATCGAAAGAAAAAGTATTAAATTTCATCACAAAATAAGAGATTATGGATCCTAAAAAGCAAAAAATTGGACTTTTTTTTGGGTCCTTTAATCCGATCCATCACGGACATTTGATTATTGCAAATCAGATGGTCTCAAATACCGATTTAGATCAAATTTGGTTTGTGATTTCGCCCTGCAATCCACTGAAAAAGAAAGAGACCCTTTTGGACGAATACCATCGGTTGGCCATGGTGAAAATTGCCATCGACGACAACCCATTGTTTCGTGCAAGCGACATCGAATTCAAACTACCTCAGCCCTCATACACGACTCATACACTGGCATATTTGGCAGATTTGCACCCCACCAAAGAGTTTCGTTTGATTATGGGTGGCGACAATTTGGAATCCATTGAAAAATGGAAAAACTATCAATTTATTCTTGACCATTACGCCATCCATGTATATCCTCGACCACAAGCATGCATAGACCAATGGCTTACCAGAGAAAATATTCATATTTCGGAAGTTCCACTGATGGAAATCTCGTCGAGTTTTATCAGAAAACAGATTTTAGAAGGGAAGAGCATTCGATACATCACTCCCGATGCTGTAATAAAATACATTGACGAGATGCATTTTTACAAATCACGGTAACTACATTGATTATTTAGACTATTTTTGCCAAACATACATTTCAATAAAAAACAGATGAACCATAAAATATTTAAATTAAGAGGACTTCTTTTTGTTCTCATGTTCGTTTTTGCAAATACCCTAATTGCTCAAAAAATAACACCTGCAAAGTTAGAAAAACACGTAAAAGTGTTAGCTTCCGACTCATTAGAAGGTCGCAAACCAGGTCTGTCTGGAGGGAAAAAAGCCGCAGATTATATTCGGAACGAATTTAAAAAAAACAAAATAGAGCTACTCGGTGATGATGGATACTCCTCTTTCGAAGTAGTCACCAACGTAGAACTGGGTCCGCAAAACTCCATGAATTTTTTCAATAGTGATTTTGTAGTCAACAAGGATTTTCGTCCCATTACCGCTTCGGCAAATAGTTCGCTCAACGCTAATTTGTATTTTGCTGGTTACGGAATAGACGTTAAAACAGACAGTTTAACCTGGAGCGATTACCCTACCACCTTCAATATCAACAGAATGTGGGTAATTGTAATGAGAGGTGCGCCCAACAGCGAAAATCCAGATTCAAAATTTGCCAATTACGCTTCGGATTGGTATAAAATTGCCACCGCCAAGGACAAAGGAGCCAAGGGCATCATTTTAGTATCACCACCATCGTTGGAATCAAAAGACTCGTTGATGCCATTATTTGTCGACCAACAAGCTGGCAGTGCTGGAATTCCAGTAATTAACGTCACAAGAAGTTGCATCGAAAAGATGTTGAAAAACTACGACATCAATATTGGCGCAATTGAAAAGCAGTTGAACAAAGAGATGAAGCAAACGGGACTCTTTATTCCGATGAAGTTTTCTGCCAATGCAGATTTGAAAGTCACAAAAGGAAATACTCAAAATGTAATTGGGTTTATAGAAGGCAGCGATCCTAAGTTGAAAAATGAATTTATAGTCATTGGCGCACATTACGACCATTTAGGAATGGGTGGCGCAAATTCTGGCTCAAGAATGCCTGATACCAGTGCAATTCACTACGGAGCCGATGATAACGCTTCGGGAGTAGCAGCCGTATTAGAGGTAGCATTTGCCATCAAACAGATGAAAATAAAACCAAAACGAAGTGTGCTTTTTGTTGCTTTTGGAGCAGAGGAGCTTGGATTGGTCGGTTCTAAATTTTTTTTCAAAGACAAATTGGTAGATGTTAAAAAAATCAGTGCGATGATAAACCTTGATATGATTGGCAGAATGCGTCCCGAAAAACTAATCAGTGTAGGGGGAACAGGAACGGCAAAAGAGTTTGAGCTAATTTTAAATCAATTAGAACCAAAATCTAACCTAAAGTTTGCTCGATCGGTCGATGGATATGGCCCTTCAGACCACGCCTCTTTTTACATGGAAGGAATTCCAGTGTTGTACTTTTCAACGGGAGCACACGCCGATTACCACACGCCGTTTGATACTTACGAAAAGTTAGATTACAACTCCATGCGATTGATTTCAAATCTGACCTATCAAACCACCGTTATATTGGCAAACAGATTAGGAGCGTTAACTTTTGTAGAGACTGGTTCGAAACCTGCAAGTTTCAGAAGACTAAAAGTTACCTTAGGAATAATTCCCGACATGGTAGGCGGCGAAAACAATGGATTGCGAGTAGATGGCACCAGAAAAGGCGCTCCGGGCGAAAAAGGCGGATTGTTGAAAGGAGATATTATCACGTCGATAAACGGACAACCGGTCACCAACATTTATGATTATATGGCTAGATTGCAAACGCTTATTCCAGGCGAAATAGCAAATATCGAGGTAAATAGAGCGGGAAAAATTATAGTGTTGATTGTTCAACTTTAATCGTTGAAAAAAGTCGAAGCGCACGCGTAAATTGAGGGAATCAATAACTGCAATTGGCAAGACATTCTTTAATTAATTCTAGATTAATTGGTTTGCCAATGTGCCAATTCATGCCTGTTTTCAAACATTTGGCCTTATCTTCCGATGACACATCCGAGGTAACTGCAATGATGATGGTATTTGAATTTTCGGTGGCAGAATTTCTAATTTGGGTAGTTGCTTCGAGTCCGTTCATTATGGGCATATGAATATCCATAAAGATAAAGTCATACTTCTTTTCGTGGCAAAGTTGGCAGGCGATTAGCCCATTGTCTGCAACATCAACAGAGAATCCAATTTTAATCAGATATTGTTTTAACACCAACTGGTTGACCTTATTGTCTTCGACGACCAACGCTAGTTGGTCTATAAATGATTCATCACTATCCATCTTTCATATTATTGAGTAAATTCAAAATTAGAAAAAAAAAATCAAGTATGCAAATTTTTAGAAAAAATAATTCACAATAATTTTTAGAATTACCTCAGCAAATAGGTTCTACTAACATTTGCGTGAAAGAATAAGTTCAAATTTTATGTGATAATTTAGCAAATACATTTTGCTGATATTTTCAAAAAGGGATATTAATGTTGAAAGATAAAACAAAAATTACAAAGAATGAGATTCCTTACTTCGTTCGGAATGACATAACTCCCTCTAAGTCCTCCTGAAAACTCGATCACAATGTCATTCAGAACGAAACGTAGTGAAGTGAAGAATCACATTCTTTTTTCCAAACAACGATGTGTCAAAATTCTTTCAAGGCATTCTACACACAATTGGCTCCGCCTTACTTACTGTTCTTAGCAAAACCAATAAATAAAACTATTTGTCTTATTTCAGGTACTTCTTTAGGCAATTTATAATGGTACTTTGCGAGTATGGTTTTGTGATATAATCATCCATCCCAACCTCAATACATCTCTCTTTATAACCCGGCATAGCGTCGGCGGTAAGAGCCACAATGGGGACTTTTTGTTTTTCGATGTCATCCATTTTCCGAATAACATGAGTGGCTTCTACGCCATCCATATCGGGCATGTGGATATCCATAAAAATAAAATCGACATCGTTTTTCAGCAACTTGTCAATCGCATCCATTCCGTTGATTGCACCAATTACTTTTACCTGCATCTTTTTCAGCATCTCTTTTATAATCAAGAAATTAACATTGTTGTCTTCGGCCACAAGCACTGTTTTATTTGGAAATACAACTTGTTCCTTTTTAAGAACAATGGTTGTGCTTGCAAGTGATTTACTAGAGTACACGAATTCTAACAAATGATATAAAACATTGAAAGAGTATGGTTTGGGCAGATGAAAGAGTGGATATTTGGAAACCGACACTGCTTTTTGAATTTTAAAGAAGATGGTAGGCGAAGCGATGATCACAATTTTTTTTCCAAGTTGGGCGAAAAACCTGATCGATTTAAGATTATCCTCATAGTCGAGTAGATGATTTTGCACATTAAAGAAGAGCACTTCTGCTTCCTTAAATTGATCCATATCCTTTTCAGAAATTGGGCATTCAGCAAAAAACTGGTAATTAATGTTTAGTTGATCAAAATAAGTTTGCAAAGTCTGTATGTTTGCCTGGTGATTGTCAAAAACCACCACTCTGTTGATTTCTAGTTGTTTAAAAACAGCAGGTTCAAAAGAGTCGCTTACTAAAAATGGAATTTTAAATTTAAAAATACTTCCTTCTTCCATCTTGCTTTCTACCCAGATGTCGCCATCCATAAGCTCTACTAACTTTTTGGAGATGGTCAGACCCAGACCAGTTCCTTCGTGTTTTTTAGAAAAACTTCGATCTACTTGTGAAAAGCTATCAAAAATTTCGTGCAATTTGTTTTCGGGAATTCCAATTCCGGTATCTCTTATGGAGAAAAGAATTTGTGGATGCAGCGGATCATATGTCTTATCCAAAGGAGTTACCCTCAGTTCTATCTCCCCTTGGTCGGTAAATTTAATTGCGTTTCCAAGAATATTCATGATAACCTGTTTCAAACGAGTAGGGTCACCGAAAACCATCTTGGGTAATCGAGGATCGATAAAGCAACTTAACTCAACCTTTTTTAACTCACATTTGGCCGAAAAAACATTTAGAGACAACAAAACGATTTCAGCCAACTCAAATTGCTCGTTTAGAAGTTTTAATTTACCTGCTTCAATTTTTGAAAAATCTAATATATCGGTCACAATATCATGCAATACATTGGCGGATTGTTTGATGTTTTGCACATAAATTTCTTGACTATCATGCAAATCGGTATGAAGCACCAACTCTGTCATGCCAATAATTCCATTGAGAGGAGTTCTGATTTCGTGACTCATATTGGCCATAAAATCTGATTTCACGGCACTTGCATTCACCACCTCTTGATGCGCTTGTGCAGCGGCAAAAATCGCTTTTTTGTAATTATCGATGTTTACCATGGTGCCATGAATGCCGGTAACATTTGCCTGATCATCAAACAATGGTTTAGCGATAACAGAAACCCATAATGGTTTTCCATCTTTACATCGAATGATTAATTCTGTTTGAAAACCCGTATTTGAATGATGTTTTCCTTTAAGCAAATCGTCCCTCATTTGAGTAAAAAACTCTACCCCTTCATCCACCGATTTTGGAATAAAAAGTTGTTCTAATTTCAAAATCACAAACTCTTCGGGAGCATATTGAAAATGTTGAGTTACGGAAGGAGTTACGTAAGACATTACAAAATTCAAATCCATGGTCCAAACAATATCCGAAATATTATTAATCAGCAAACTCAGCGATTTTTCTTTTTCGCTCAGCGCAAATTGTGTTTTGTTGTGATTGTCTATCTCTTCATAAAGTTGCTTTTGTACTTCAAAATGCTTTACCAACAATTGCGAAAGTTTCCCAAACTCATCAGTTCTTTTCAAAATAGGCGAAATGTTGGAGACATCGGAGGTGTTTAATGTCTTTGTAATTCGTCGCATTGGATAACTTATCCATCTATTAATCAAAGATATTGACAATACAATAGTCAGTAATAACAAAGCAAAACCAGTAATAATAGTCAGCTGGTTATAATACCCCCATCGAGCAACCGTCGTTAACGTATTTTCAAATTTAAGCACCGCAACCACTTTGAAATTTTCGTCTAAAAGAGGATAACGGATAACAAAATGGGCATCACTTTTTACATCGGCAAATATTTCGTGCGAACTTACTTTGTTGGATTTATCAAACTCAACATCGGTATCGGTGGTAATTGCTAAATTCTCTATAAATGGAATATCCCACCATTTAGCAACAAAAAAGTAGCCTCTGGGTGTGAGTGTATTCTCGTGGAAATATTCTTTTGTCCCGGCTACTCTTCCGCCAAAAACCTCCAATATATTTGGTCCAATTTTTAGAAAGAAATGGACATTTTTCCCAATTTTAAACAGTTTTGGAATTTGTTTTTTTGCGATAGGCAACGTGTCCAAACATTGAAGTTTAGTGATGCTTTTTGCGAAAACAGGTTGTAAATCAGGATTATAGATCCACACATAATCTACCTTATAAATAGCAGGCATCGATTCGAGGTTAGAGGCACTCCATTGTTTTGTTGGCGTCTTAATAAAATCCACCATGCCATCCCACGAAGAGTAATCGTTGACTAATTGGTTATATTTGCCTTGCTGATTTTGAATAACATTTTTAACAATAATCTTTTTACTCTCCACAATAGAATTATAGTGAATTATTCGTTGATTGTCGCTCAAAAAACCATAAATAGTCAAAAACACCAACATTAGAGCAAAAGAAGAGACTAAAATAGTGATAACCTTATGTTGGATTTTCATTATGTATTTAATTAATAAAGAGATATAAACCTGTTTGAATCGGTAAATGTATGAAAAATTTCTATCTAAGTGGGCCCTAATTAGAAAAAGTAAAGAAAAATACTTTTTCACCTTAGCCCAAAAATATTTTCCATTATTTGTCCTAAAACCCTAGAAATAGCAAGAATTTTTCTTTTTTAAAAAATAGCAAAATCATAAAAAATCAAAAAAAAAGCAGTTAATGTGAATTATTTTGTAAATTGATGCGGTTTTTCAAGGAGTAATGTTTCACCTATTGGCTAATAATTATTTTGCATTGAAATCTTACTCGACATATTTATTGATAAAAAAAAATTGGCTTATGAGAAAAATCTACGCTTTTATAATTTTATTTATTTCATTTTCGGCCTTATACGCACAAGAGGCGACTATTAAAGGGACTGTAACCGACTCTAAAACCAGAGAGACATTGGTAGGGGTGAATGTTATTTTTGAAAAAAACAAAGGAGTTACCACCGATGTTTTTGGAAACTATATTCTAAAAGTACCTGAAGGGAAATACAAACTAACTTTTAAATTTATTGGCTACGGTGAATCTACGCGAGAATTGAACATCAAAGCTGGAGATGTTAAAGTAGTCGATATCCCTTTAATAGAAGAGACCAAACTTTTGGATGAAGTGGTGGTAAGTGCTGGAAAGCACGAACAAAAGCTGTCGGAAGTTACCGTTTCGGTGGAGGTAATTAAGTCTAAAATGCTCGAAAGCACCAATACCACATCCATCGATCAAGCCATTAGCAAAGTGCCGGGCGTAACGATGTACGAAGACCAAGCAAGCATCAGAGGTGGAAGTGGTTATTCATATGGTGCCGGAAGTAGAGTTTTGCTTTTGCTCGACGATTTACCTTTGCTCACAGGTTCCACCGGAGAGGCCAAATGGTGGATAATTCCCGTAGAGAACATCGATCAAATAGAGATTATCAAAGGAGCATCTTCTGCATTATATGGCTCATCGGCGATGAATGGAGTGATGAATGTGCGATCGGGATGGCCCACAAAAAAACCAGAAACAAAAGTAATTGGTTTTTCGGGAATGTATATGAACCCCGAGCGAAAAAGCAACCAATGGTGGGGCGAGAACAATCCAATGTTTTCTGGATATCAAGTATTACATTCTCACAAAGTAGGAAATTTCGATGTCGTGGGATCCATTAATTTCTTATCCGATAATGGCTATCGCGAAAATTATTTCACCAAAAGAGTCGGCGGCAACTTTAAAACCCGATATAGAAGCAAGAAATATGAAGGATTGTCTTATGGATTAAATGGCTATGCTACCCGTAGATGGGCTCAGAGTTTTTTAATTTGGAAAGACAAAGACACGGTATATTCGCCCGCCAATCCATCGATGAATAAAATAAATACATATTCGATCATTGATCCCTATTTAATCTACTACAAAGGAAAAAATAGACATTCGCTAAAAGGAAGAATTTTCTACAGCGACAACATCGCAAATACTGAGCAAGATAACTCCGATGTGATGTACTATACCGAATATCAATATCAACATGTTTTTGACAAAGGAATGGTCTTAAATAGTGGAATTTCGGGCACTTATTGCAGCTCCACGGCGCAGATATTTGGGAATGTTCCTCACTTTAGTTCAGCAGGTGCTCTTTTTGCTCAAATTGACAAGAAATTAAACAAACTAAGTCTCTCCGGAGGAGCCCGAATTGAGGGTTTTAGAGATGGAGATATGAAAATGGAGTGGAAACCAGTTTTTAGAGCTGGGTTAAATTATCAACTATCCAAATACACGTTTATTCGTTCATCCGCCGGACAAGGGTATAGATATCCCACCATTGCCGAGAGGTACACGTTTACCTCATCCGAAGGTGTAAATATTTTTCCAAACAAGGAGTTAAGATCAGAAACTGGATGGAGCAGCGAAATTGCCATCAAGCAAGGATTTGGAATCAGTAATTGGAAAGGATTTATCGACATAGCGGGCTTTGTCTCGGAGTATTCCGACATGATCGAATTTCAGTTTGGCTCTTACTTGCCAGAAGCAACCCGTTTGGCCATGATAGCGTCTGGCGCGAACTTGTTTCAAGTGATAGACTCTGTGGTTAGATACTCTGGGTTTAAAGCAACCAACATTCCTCGAGTTCGCATTTTTGGGATAGATGCAACATTGGCAGGCAAAGGATCCATTGGAAATATACCCGTTACATTCTTGGCAGGACTAACGATTATCGAACCCCGCGATTTAGACACAATCTCTAGAGCCACTAAAACAACCGACGATCCAATCTTAAAATATCGTTTCCGAACCAGTGCAAAAATAGACATAGAGGTATCTTTCCGAAAAATCTCGGCCGGAATAAGTTTCGACTACTTTAGCAATATGGTGAACATAGACAAGGTATTTGAAGACGAAGTAGAAATTACCTACAATAACTCCCCGCTAAAAACAGGAAAATATATTTTCCCAGGATTAAAAGAGTATCGTGCGGAACACAGCAAAGGTGAATTTTTCTTTGATGCTCGATTGTCATGGCAAATAAATTCGAACTCTAAGCTGTCGGTGATCTTAAAAAACATGCTTAACCGAGAGTATATGGTTCGTCCAGGCGATGTTCAAGCACCAAGAAATATCACGTTCCAATATGCGTTTAGGATGTAGTTTCCCGTTGCGGTTGATTGAATTCGTTTTTTTTACCGCAGAGCTCGCAGAGTGAATTCAAAAGTTGAGAACGCAGAGGCTAACGCAGTATTTTATTTTGACATCGCTCAATCGACATTCCTTATTCGGTCCAAAACTCTTTTAATCCTCGCATTGCGACTCAGCGTCTTCAATCTTTTTTAGTTTTCTTTGCGCTCTTTGCAGTTAATTGTATTTTCTACTCCAGAAGTTTTCGCAGTGTAACTGGAACATAGAACTGAATTCCATTGTAGACCATTAGGGTTGGGTAAGTGATCTCTTTTCCGTTGACGAAAACGATGTTTTTGTTTTCTGGAATACGTATTGTTTTCTTTTTGTGTGTCACCACCAATATTCTATTTAGCTTATCTGTACTATCGATGGTGGTTTTAAAACCACTAAAAACTTCGCCATGAGGAGCAAAATAGAGGTTCGTCAAACTATCCAAATTGGTATTCCAGGCTTGTTGCATATACTCATTTACTTGGGTATTGAGCAACAGACCAGTGGGCGCATTGCCTCGAGGATCGTACGCTGCAAAAAAGACATCTTCGCCAGTATGTCCGTATGAAGTGAAGCCGATGAACGTGCGTTTATTTAGAATTTTTGTGGTTATTTTAACCAGTGCAAAAGAATTCTTTTTCTTTTTCCCATCTTTTTGTATTGTTTGAGGACGGAAAAAGGACATCAAAGTATCTATTTCACTATCCAACAGATCGTTGACACCATAATGGGATGAAAAAACATCACGAATCTGCTGCGAAGTAGAATTACTGTCTATCAGGTTAGGAATAACTTCTGCCGTTGATTTGGCCTTTTTTAGCGGCTCAATCAGCTCTTTCAGTGTAATTCGGTCGTAGCCCTTATTGCTTTTTGCACTTCCAATAGAAACTCCACTGTTTCCATGATCGGGGACAACAATTACGAGTGTTTGACCATCCGCTTTGGCAAAATCCATCGCTACTTTCACCGCTCTGTCGAATGCCAAAAACTCAGTCACCATGCCGATGGGATCGTTGTCATGAGCCGACCAATCGACTTTACTTCCTTCCACCATCAGAAAAAATCCATTGTTGTTTTTGGAAAGCAGTTCAATTCCCTTCGCGGTCATTTGGGCCAACGAAGGTTGCTGGGTAGAATCTCGGTCCAAATCGTTAGAAAGTGATTCGGGCGCAAATAATCCCCACACTTTTTGTCCGGAAACAGCGTTCATTTCGGCAGGAGTTTTTGGCAACTTATATCCTCTGGAGACAAGTACATTGTATAAATCCTGTTTATCTTTCCGAAGAGTTGGCGCTAAATAGTTAGTTCCGCCACCCAAAACCACATCTACATTATTATGCACCATCTGTTTGGACAATACTTCATAATTATCCCGAAATTGCAAGTGAGCCGAAAAATCGGCAGGAGTAGCATGTGGGAAATGGCATGTAACAACCAATCCAGTACTTTTGCCCATTAGTTTTGCCGATTCTAAAATAGTAAACATCGGAGAAAAAGCTTTTTTAGGATCTGTGGCCACTATCTCCATCCCTTTCATCTCAAAATCTGGATAGGTAGAGACAAACCCAGTTCGTGACAAATGTCCCGTGGCATAGGTACTTCCCGTGGGCGCCGAATCGCCAATGGGTGTATCGGAAGAGTGCGTTTTTACCAATCCACGGATGTATGGATCAAGGGCCAATGGATTTTCGTTGTACCAACGCGACAGTGCCAACACATCGATGCTCGTTCCGTCGGGAATCATGAAGATGATGTTTTTTATGGGTCTACTTTGACCAAATGAAGCAAAAGCAAACATGCTTAGCCCTAATAAGAGTGAACTGTTTTTTAATTTCATAGATTCTTTTTTCAATTACATTATTTGGAATTTTTGAAAATCCATTTTAAAAATAACAACAAAATTCATTATTTGTTATAAGATTGCAAGAAAAATAGCATTAAAATGAGATTTCGTCATAAAGTAAAAATCAGTGTAATATAGATTTGCAAGCGAGGAAGAAGTTTCGTTGCTTTCTATTTTATCATAAACGGATTTTTTGACGAGCTCTGTTGCTCCCTAAAAAAAAGAAGTCTGTGATTTCTTAGTTGAGTAGGATTCGAAAAAACCCAATCCATCAAATTACGGATTGGGTTTTCACATTCAGTTACCTCATTTTGACTATTCTTGCAATTCGTATCTTCCAAAGTCAACATTATGGCGTCTCATGTAGATCGAAAGAGTAGCCGCAACAACTCCTACGCCAACACCAACAACCATCAATGGGGAACTAACAATCAATGATATCGGAATTAACGCTACACCAGTAGCAAGAAAACCAATCCCTGTGGAGGATAGTTTTCTTTGCAATCCTACAAAATAAAGTTGATCGTTTACGGCTTCTGATTTTTCTTCTTTAAACTTGTTTTTTATTTGAGTCATTTTCACCATTCCCGTTTTATCATCAATCAAATAGGAAGTATTTTTATAATACCTCGACCTAACCACTGTATGATAATTCCCATCTTTGTAGGCTAACTTATTTTTAGGCACCACCCAGCCATTATAGGTCATTCGTTGGGCAGTGCACGAAATCCAATCAATTTCACCAGCTGCATTCATTTTTATATAGTTAACTCCCCATAAGTCTGTAAAATAGGAACATCCCCCTTTATTAGAGCAAAGAGTGGTATATACTTGGGAATTAATAGTTATAATGAGACCATTGTCTTCCGTTTTTTTATAATCGGTCACTAAAAATTCAAAATCTACCATTTGTTTAACCGCATACTCCCCTTTTGAATACTTCCGTTTTTTGCTATCACTCATATTATAATCGGAAAAAGCAACTTTGGTCTCATCCAATTCATTAAAAATAGGATTCCCAATGTTTTCAAACGACTGTTTATCTATTTTAGCAGTAAAAACGCCGTTGTTTGTTTCGGCATTTCTGTTTAATTTATTGTATTTAGTAGAGAATGTTCCCACCACAAACAGGTGATCTTCAATCAATTCAAATGAAGAATTACTGATTATTTTGTTTGAAAATGAGAACACTTTAGTTTTCACATCAGATGTTTCAGGATTAATACTTCCAACGATACTACCTTTCTCTTTTTTAGACTCCCTAGACTCATTGTTAAGATTGACATTCACCATAAAGTACAAAAAGCCATCATCGTCCATTTTGTATTCAGACGAACTTCCGTCCGTTGATCTTTTGAGAGAGTATGGCAACTCTGTTTGAACAGTATTGAGCACCTCTAAATCCTTGTCCATTAATTTGTATTGAACTTTTACGTTGTCTGTTTTCAAAAGACTCTCTTCGCCCCCTGCAATTATCTTGTTGCCATTGGGACTGATAAAAAAGAACAAACTAGAATATCTGCTTCTACCATCTGATAATTGATAAATCACTTTTGGCTTTTGAACTTCTATTAAATCTTTATCTAAGATTTGTAAAATAATTTGAAATGCATCACCATCTCTTCTCTCCCAAACGACATACAATTGGTCGTTTTTGACGCAAATTTCGCTAAAAGTAGCACCGTTCAAGAGTGAATTATCCATTGATTTCCCAAATCCTTTTAAAGGAACGGTTTTTATCATAGTGGAAGTTTCTTTGTTGTACGAGGAAATCCTTAAACTTTTACCACCCCTAACCTTCGTAGAAGTCACATAAATATTATCTTCTATTCCACCAACTATATTTGCAGAGACCATTCCCTTTTCTTTAAACGGAACAGGAGTGTTGACATATTTAATGTTTTGTGCACCAACATTTGCTAGAAGCAATAGTACGACTAGGCTAATAAGTAGTTTTTTCATTTTGTTTATTTGTTTGTTTATAGTTCGGAATATTTGTTCGTTATTTATTATCGGAAAAGTCCACTCTGTAGAAGAATTATCTTTTGTTTCTTTATTTACCATCCAAACCCTAATTTATACTTTAACAAAAACGCCATGGATGTTATAGAAGATCGATTGTCTTGTTTCACAAAATTATCTATTGAGTTGTAATAATTATCGATAATGGGTGTATTTGTATAGGTATCCCAATTGGTAAATTTCAGACTAAAACCTAATGACACAGAGTGTGTAAATGCAATTTTACCATTTCCAGACGGGAGGCTCATTCCATATAGAAATTCCAAATGATTGACGGTCGTATTAAAATCAAGTGAATTTGAGTTGTAAGCACTTGTATTCGTCAAAACATAATTTGTGATATCACTCTTCCATCCAATTTCGAAAAACTTAGCCGAGGATTCCTCCAGAGGAAAATAGTATTTCAAGAAAATTGAATATCCATAACCAGATTCAAACTCAGAATCGTTGTATAATGAAGTCAATCTTTTGCTGTTGGATGAGAATGTTTCATTTTCTCGGAGAGCATACATATTTAGATTTCTCTCCATAAAATCGGCACCAAAAGCGTACGAACCCGATACAGAGAAGAAAAATTTGTCGAATATTTTCCGCTCATATTCAACTCGGAAATTCGACCGTGCCAAATCAGTAACCACCACACTAAGGGAGTTGGATTTAAGCTCCGAGTTTTGTCTTGACCCACCAGTTGCACTTGTTACTCCAAAAATTGAGTTACTGAGTGGTTGATATTTTTGATCTAACGGATTTGTATTTTGACCTATGCAGATATTCACTGCAAGAATGGTAAACAATAAAAGGTATATTTTCTTCATAAAAAATTTAAAGTAATTACCACCCAATTCCAAGTTGGTAACGAATTAAAATAACAGGTGTAAAAATCCTTTGGTTAAATCCTATTTTCTTGCGATACCATGACTCTTCGGGATAATTCTGTAAATCAACCGGCTTAAGTGTGGATATAAACGTATCATACATGGTGTATTTTAAACCACCTCCGTAAGAAAAATCATGAACAAAATTTATTTTACCGTTGCCCGATCGATATACAAATCCCATCATAAAAGAAAAATAGTGTACCGTAGACTTAAAATCTAAAGAAGAGGGATCAAACATCCCATTTCTTTCAAGATCAAAACGATTATTCGCCATTTTCCAGTCAAAATTAATATAATCGCTTTTGGAAGCATCTTCCGAATAATAATTTTTCAATGATAGAGAAAAAACAATACTCGATTTAAAGATCGAATTATTGTATATATCGGTCAAAAAGAGGCCTTCTCTAGTCGAATTATCCCCAAAATCTTTAATAAATTCATAAAAAGTCAATTTTTGTTCAATGATATCTTTTCCAAAACCAATTCCGAAGCCTGCAGAAACGGCAAGAGATGATGTAAGTTTTCGTTCGTAAAACAATCGGATGTTTTGTCGTGCAAAATCAGTTAATCCTAAACTTATCATATTGGATTTTCTGTCGCTGATTGAATGAGAAGAAGAGTTTCCGATGTCTCCTTTCCCAAAAACAGAATTCACGGGTGGTTTATATTTTTCATCCAACGGATTGGTTGTCTGTGCGAACATCAGTACTGAAGTCGTAATGCAGAATATCAAAACAAAAAACTTTTTCTTCATCCTTATTTAATTTTAATCAACACCACATAGTTGGTCAATATTTTAATTTTATCTTCCATCGAAAGGTTGTCTAACACATTACCATCAGGCATAGAAACATCTGGCAGCAAATCGAAAAGAGCTTTGAGATAGTTTAATTTTACGGCATACGAAACATTATCAGCACTTCTTATTCCCGCAAAAGCGATTCCCACAACTTGTCCTTTTTCGTTAAAAACGGGTCCCCCGCTATTTCCCGGTTGAATTGGAATGGTAGTTTGAAAAGAGTTAATAGCTCCATTATACCCAGTTTTTGCACTCACTTTGCCATCGGTATATTTAGCTTCTTTCCCCATTCCACTCAATGCTAATGGAAATCCGATGGTAAAAACAGGAGCGCCTATATTAAGGGCACCACTTTCGGCAAAAGAGTATTTGATTTTTTCGATGTTAAAAGCAGGATCTTTAATCTTAATAATGGCAATATCATTTTGTTCATCTTTCTGAATTACAGTTGCTTCGTAGGTTTTAGTCTCTCCGTTTACGGCAACATCCACAAATATTTTATTGTTGTTATTAATTACATGATGATTGGTGACGATGTATCCATTGGAAGAGACTACAAACCCAGTTCCTGTGCTTTTAACGGCCATATCGGAACTAGAAGTAGCACCCACTGCCGAACCTGTAAACTCTTTAATCAACAGATTATCAACTTTTAGGGTGGATATTCCACTCAAAACAAAACCCAATTGAGTCCCCATCATTTTAAGTTCTGCCGTTTTGGTTTGAAGTGCCCCGTTGAAGGTAATAATTAGTTTGCCATCGTTTACAAACAATTTGATGGTATTTTTCCCTTTTTTCACCAATTCTGACGAAAACATTCCATCTACTTTTGTCAGCTGAACCCCTTCGTACACAGAGCCTACATAGAAGTAATTATCCGAAATGGCCAAGTAGTTATAGTTTTGCCAATCTTTGAAACCCCAAAGAATTCCCACTTTATTTCCTTTAGAACCCGAGTTATCTAACGTAGTTTCAATAATATAATCGTCGCTCTTAATTGGGAAGCTAATGGTTCGTGAAGTTCCCTCTTTGGTTAATGATTTTAATTCAAAAAATCCATTTTCTATTTTTGCAGAACTAGAAGTGCTTGAGTACAAGTCCCAATCGTTGACGTTGTTGTCAAACGTTTCGTCAAAAATATTGACAATATCACCATTTTCGTTGTATTCGCGGTATTTTCCATTAAGAACAACTCCGTTTTTATACTCAATCTCTTTCCATACTTTTCCGCTCTCGTAGTAGAAAAAAGTAGTTCCATCTTCTTTTCCCGAAAGATCATACTTGCGTTCAATTTTCTTTTTCTCACTCTTGTAATACCAAATACAGGTACCCGCAAAGACGTTATTGGCCTCATTGGTAGCGTCGACGGTGGTAATATTCCCTTCAAAATATAGTTTTCCCGACAAATAATACGATTTGTAAAATGTAGGTTTAGTGTCCAACACCCTATAATAATATGCTTGAGATTGTTCTGTTTTTTTGCCCGAAACATCAAAATACTCTTTTTCTTGCGCAAAAAGTGCCGAAACACAAAAAAAGGTTAAAATAAGGATTGCATAATTTTTTTTCATATTTACTATTTTAAAATCCGATATAGATTTAACTTAAAATCAAACTTGATTAACATATAAATGGGAACTATCTGAAAATTTTAATATTGGCAGGGAGTTTTTATGGCGACAGGCTTTCATTGACTTGTTTTAGGTCTATTTTGTTAATTATTGCAAATGTAGGTATGTTTTTTTTAAACACAAAAAATCTTCATTTCTTTTTGATTAATTTTCACTCATACGCTGCCGTTGCTTTTGTTTAAGTTGTATGATAGAACCAGACAGGGTTATTTGCATCAACTGATTCGCACTTCTTGCAAGGCTTCACCCTCAGGAAAACTCCAATTGCTTATCCCTTTCATGATTCAAAACTCAAAATGAGGATTTAGCCTAATTTAGTCAGGCTAGAAAGAAACTATAAAATATTTCTACTTTTTTGGAGTTATCCCTATTGGAATAATGTACGATTAAAAAAGCAGATTATTTAAAATTATCATCCTCAGCTACTATTTAGGGAAAGTGGTTTGATAATTCTCGATTAGTTTGCTTATTTTTGCATGATTACACTATTTACATTTAAAAAATCAGAGATACTTCAAGATCGTAGATTTATAAAACATGAACAAAGCAGTACCTTCTCTATTTCTTGCCACGTTAATCACCCTGACTCTTTGCATGAGTCTTGGTTTTGTTCGTGCACAAAGTTATGTTATCATTGATGGGTTAGTGGTAAACACAAATGGGGATCCACTTCGCAATGCGCATGTTTTAAATTTAACCAAAAAAATTGGCACCACTTCAAACAGTCATGGTAATTTTAAGATTTTTGCTTCTCCTGGCGACAGCATGATGGTCTCCTCCATGGGGTACAAAGCCTATAAAGCATCCGTTCCCAAAGAGATGCACTACAAAGTATTTTCCATTTTAATCAGATTAACTGAAGATACAATTTATTTGAAAGAGACCATTATTAGAGCCTTTCCGCCCACCTTCGAGTTGTTCAAAAAAGAGTTTGTTTCGCTTAAAATAGAGAAGACCCCCAACGAGAAGTTATTTGCCAAAATCATGGACAAACAATACAATCCCAAAGGTGGCATTGTGCTAAAAGGACCCATATCCGCTATTTACGATGCATTTAGTCGCGAAGGAAAGTTAAAAAGAAAGTTAGCTCATTTAATTTATCAAGACAATTTGAGAGAGGTTGTTTACGACAAAGTCCCAAAAGAGTTATTAATCAATGCATACAAAATGAAAGATGAAGCAGAATTGGAGATGTTTCTTGATTTTTGTCAAATTCCAGAAAACATGATTGTTAACGGCACACCTTACGAACTGATTGTTTTCATGAATCAGAGTTATTTGAAGTACCCAAAGAAAACTCTCAAATAACGGAAAATACATAAAACAAAAAAAGAGCAATATCAAGAAAATGACATTGCTTTTTTTTTTAAGAAGTTGTGGTACAACCTATTTTGAAATATGTGCAATTAAATCAAGCACTTTTGAAGAATAACCCCACTCGTTATCGTACCAACAAACGATTTTTACGAACGTAGAGTTCAGCATAATTCCTGCTTCAGCATCAAAGATAGAGGTACGAGGATCGCCAATAAAATCGGAGGAGACTACTGCTTCTTCGGTGTAACCCAAGATTCCTTTTAATTCATTTTCGGAAGCTTTTTTCACAACAGCTTTAATCTCTTCGTACGTAGTTTCTTTTTCTAACTTACAGGTTAAATCAACCACAGAAACGTTAAGCGTAGGAACGCGGAACGACATTCCTGTAAGTTTTCCCTTAAGCGAAGGGATCACTTTAGTCACTGCTTTTGCAGCACCTGTAGAAGATGGAATAATGTTACCTGCTGCTGCGCGTCCGCCTCTCCAATCTTTAGCAGATGGACCATCTACTGTTTTTTGAGTAGCGGTAGTTGAATGCACTGTGGTCATCAATCCTTCCAATAATCCAAAATTATCGTGAATTACTTTTGTAATTGGGGCCAAACAGTTGGTGGTGCAAGATGCATTTGAAACAATGGTTTCACCTTTGTAATCATGGTGGTTTACACCCATTACAAACATGGGTGTATCATCTTTGGAAGGAGCTGACATGACCACTTTTTTTGCACCAGCGTTAATATGTAGTTGTGCTGTCTCTTTGGTTAAGAATAATCCAGTAGATTCAACAACGTATTCTGCTCCAACTTCGTTCCAACGAAGGTCGGCCGGATTTTTTTCGGAAGTTACTCGAATTGCATTTCCATTCACAACCAATTTTCCGTCTGCAACTTCAACGGTTCCATCAAAACGACCATGAATAGTGTCGTATTTGAGCATGTATGCCATGTAATTAACGTCTATCAAGTCGTTGATCGCTACTACTTGCATGTCATCTCTTTTGAGCGATGCTCTTAAGACCAAACGACCGATACGTCCAAAGCCGTTGATTCCTACTTTAATTTTCCCCATTTTATATAATTTTTAGTTTTTCTGCGTACTATTTTTGTTTTGCAAAAATAATCATTATTTCTATTAAGAAAACCGACTTTTTGTTAAATCGCCAAAGAAGTGTTTATTTTTGCTAATTTTGCACTCTAATTAAAACAAAAATAAGATGATAAAAGGAAAAATTAATACAGAAAAAGGAACAATGGATGTTGTTTTCTTCGAAAAAGATGCACCAAAAACGGTAACCAACTTTGTGACACTTGCAGAAAAAGGATTTTATAATGGATTGACATTTCACCGTGTGATTCCAGATTTTGTAATTCAAGGTGGTTGTCCAAACGGCAATGGAGCTGGTGGCCCAGGTTACTCAATCGATTGCGAACTTAGCGGCGAAAACCAATTCCACGACCGTGGCGTATTGTCTATGGCACACGCTGGAAGAAATACTGGTGGATCACAGTTTTTCGTTTGCCACAGCCGCAGAAACACTTCTCATTTAGACCGTGTTCATACCTGTTTTGCAAAAGTAGTAGAAGGATTAGACGTTATAGACGCAATTCGTCAAGGAGATAAAATTACTTCTATCGAAATCATTCGCGAAGCATAGTTTTAAGTTTTGCTATAAAAAAAGGACAAATTCTTTAACAGAATTTGTCCTTTTTTTTATACTTCTTAAATTCGAACGGAGTTGCATGAAGATGGGGGTTTTAGGATAAGAGGAAAAACCACTTTACTGCGAAAATTTTTCTTTTTTAGTGTCACTTTTGTCTTGATATCCCGCCTTGCGGGATAAATTTCAGTAACCAAAATCCCGATAGCAATCGGGACAAGACTTCGCCACAATTTTTTCACCAAAAACTGTATTCTCTTTTATCTAACAATCAATCTAACTTGTGCTTCTATTTTCTTCCGAAATCGGCTGGAATTTCGCCCCATTCTTCGGTAGGCCATTTAAGAGTTGGATTGGTAAAAGTGTTGTTTTGCAACCACAACTCGGCCCGTTTTATTAGTTCGAACCAATCTTTGTTTTTATCTGTTTGTGGATGTTTTGTTTTGCATTTTTTATCGCGCACCCATGCCAAGGCGGTTATGGAGTCCGAATAGATGGGAATATTGCTATTTTTACTTTTCAACAAAGCCAATCCGTGAACCAACGCCAAGAATTCACCAATGTTATTGGTTCCATCTGGATAAGGACCACATCTGAAGATCTGTTTCTTGCTATCGGTAACCACTCCGCGATACTCCATGGGACCAGGAACACCAGCACAAGCAGCATCCACAGAGATACTTGGAATAACAGGTCGGGCGCCTGCAGGTAATTTGGGTTTTGCTTTTGCGCCTATATGTTTGTGAAAAGGCTCCTTAATTGCTCTTTCGGCTTCTTCTATTGCTTCAAATGATTTGTACCTAGCGCCCTCATAACCAACAATTTGCTTCTGACACTCTTCCCAACTGGCATAAATTCCAGGAGTAATTCCCTGCCATACCACATAATATTTCCGATTTATCTTTGCCATTCGTTCAATTGTTGTATTTTTGTGCAAATATAAATGAATCCTTTTTACAACTCTGAATTATTATTAAAAGATGAAAAATAATATCTTAAAATACACCTCCATTATTTCGTTTCTTTTTCTGTTTTCATGTGGTGAAAAAACCGTTTTTGAATCAACCATCACTCCTACAAACAATCAGTGGAATATTTTTAAACCTGTCGATTTTAGTTTTGAAATATCCGACACCGCAAAACCATGTAAAATAATTTTTCTGCTAAAAATAGACAAAACCAAAATGAAGGAGCACACCATCCCAATTTCGGTAGAGATGAAATATCCAAACAGCGAAAAAAGGACTTTGACCAAAAACTTAATCACCGACAGTGCAAAAGTAGTAAATGGCATATCTCAATTCCCAATTCAAGGATACAAAGAATTTGATCTCACAGGAAAATACATCTATTCTTTTACTCAAATAACGTCCAAATATAACCTAGAAGGGATAGAGAGCATTGGCTTAAGAATAGAAACTGTGCCCGTTAGGACAAACAAAGAAGACGAATATTAACCCATGTCGATAGCCGATCATAAATATAAGGATCACTTAAAACCGATTTTACAATCGCTGCCCGAAAAACCGGGTGTGTATCAGTATTTTGATGATTCTAACACCATTATTTATGTAGGAAAGGCAAAAAATCTCAAAAAAAGAGTTTCTCAGTACTTTCAAAAAGATCCCGACAATGCAAAAGTCCGAGTCTTAGTTAGAAAGATTGCAAACATTGAATTTATTGTGGTCGAAACCGAAATAGATGCGTTGCTTTTAGAGAATAATCTCATCAAAAAATATCAGCCGAGATACAATATTTTACTCAAAGATGACAAAACCTATCCATGGATTTGCATTAAAAACGAACCCTTTCCTCGCATCTTCTCCACCCGAAGCCGAATTAAAGATGGGAGCAAATATTTTGGTCCATACCCTTCACAAAAGATGTTACGTTCGCTCATGGATATGGTGCAACAACTTTTTCCTCTGCGCACTTGTACGCTCAACTTAAGTAAAGAGAAAATCGACCAAGGCAAGTACAAAGTTTGTCTGGAATACCACATTAAACGTTGCAAAGGACCTTGTGTAGGGTTTCAATCCGAAGAGGAGTATCTTCAAAATATTCATCAAATTGAACAAATTATAAAAGGAAATACCTCCGTTGTTATCAAACAATTACATCAGGTGATGATGAGTTTTGCGGAGCAAATGGAGTTTGAAAAAGCTCAAATCATTAAAGAAAAAATCGAATCGCTTCAAAACTATCAGAGCAAATCGCTTGTGGTAAACCCATCCATCAATAATGTAGACGTGTTTGGAATTGTGGTGGAAGATGATTTTGGGTATGTGAATCACATGCGAATAATCAATGGTTCCATTGTAGGAGTGCGAACCACAGAGGTAAAAAGGAAACTCAACGAGTCAGCTTCCGAGATGTTATCCATCATCATCGCAGAGCAAGTAAATGAAAATGAAGACCTTGCGAATGAACTGATTGTGCCTTTCAAACCAGAATTCTGTTTCCCTAATTTAAAGTACACCATTCCAAACAAAGGCGATAAAAAGAAGCTTCTCGAAATGGCCGAAAGAAACATTAAGTTTTACATTTTAGACAAAAAACGTCAAGAGGCAATGGTCGACCCAGAGCGGCATAGCAATCGGATTATGCAAAAAATGAAACTCGACCTCTGTTTAAAAAACGAACCTCGACATATTGAGTGTTTTGATAATTCGAACATTCAGGGAACCCATGCTGTGGCAGCAATGGTCTGTTTTAGAGATGGGAAACCATCTAAAAAAGAGTATCGACACTATAATATTAAAACCGTAATTGGTCCCGACGACTATGCATCGATGCGCGAAGTGGTATATCGCAGATATTTGTACTTGACAGAGAACAATTTGCCCATGCCCGATTTAATAGTCGTAGATGGAGGCAAAGGGCAACTTGCGTGTGCCATCGAAAGTCTAGAAAGAATAGATGCCTTAGATAAAGTAGAGATTATTGGAATTGCAAAAAGATTGGAAGAGATTTTTAAACCCGGCGATCCAATTCCATTGTATGTTGATAAAAAATCGGAATCACTGCACGTAATTCAGCATATTCGCGATGAGGCGCACCGTTTTGGAATCACACACCATCGAAATAAGCGCGACAAATCTACGTTAAGAACAGAGCTCACCGAAATAGTGGGAATTGGCGAAAAGAATGCCGAAATATTGCTTTTAAAATTCCGCTCCGTGGCAAAAATAAAGAAAACCTCCTTAGAAGATCTTACATCCGAAATTGGCGATTCTAAAGCTCAATTGGTTTTTAATTATTACAACACGGTTGATTAGAAAGCAAAAATAATATCTCGTTTCCAAAAAGTGCTTTTGATGTCAGGGTCGATTTCGGCACTTTGAGAGTGCTTGGAAATCCCAAACTCTGCGTTTTTTGAAAAAAAGCAGAATTAGTTCACAAAGTTTTTATAATGTTGGTATCTATCCCACACATCGTCTACAAATTTAACGGTATACGCACCTCTATAATATCCATTTTTGACAATAGGGTCGTTGTAATATTTTGGAACGGATTTTAGTCGCAAGAAGTCTTCTACGTTATCATCCCAGCGAGTTGGATTTTTACCATACTTTTCGGTCAGATTAATTGCATCTATCACGTGTCCGGGACCCGAATTGTACGATGCTAAAACAAATTTGGAGAGTTGCTCTTTGTTTTTGACCTTTTTCTTATATATTTTTTCGAGAAACTTGACATAATTAGCCCCTTTCAAAATTTGCACTTCGGGCGAAGAATTAGCATAAATACCATAATTACGACCCGTAGCGGGCATCAATTGCAGAAGGCCAAAAGATCCGCCATTGCCAAGGGAAGAAGGAATAAATCCAGATTCCTGATAAATTAAGGCGGCGTACAATTTCCAATCCCACCCATTTCTGCGGGCTGCTATTTTGATTGTTTTGTCCCAACGAGAAATTGATTTTGATTTGGTGTAACTCTTTCTATTTTGAAGAATTTGAGAATGGAACGTAGTGTTAAAATATCGGGTATAAATGTTTTTATATGTATCAGTTTTCAAAAAAGCCACCAACCATTGATTTACACTCATTCTTAAACTATCGCTGTTTTTTGGGAAAACCCACGATTGATACAAAGGGGGTGATACTGTTCTGCTAAAATCAAGATTTGTGAGCAAACGAGCATTATTTAGCGCCACTTTTTTGTCGACAACCGTGTAATCAATTTCTCCAAGAGAGACCCGTTCTAATAAGTTTTCGCTGGTGTAATCGTTGCTGAAAACAATGTTTGCGTTAATCCCTTTTTTAATCGCCCACGCATCAATGTATTCGGCATACGATGAGTGCGAAGGAATATGAATATCAATTTTGGAGCTGGCTACCAAGGACTTTGAAGGACGACTCTCTTTCCTTTTCACCAATACCAATGGAGACCTGCTGTGAGGAATTGAAAAATCAAATAAAAACCCTCTTAATGACGTATAATTCAAATCGCCAACAATTAAATCAGCTTCATTTTTGGCTAGAGAGAGAAATTCCTGGCCAATATTATCCCTCACAATCGGTTTGAGCTTAATATTCATAAAATGACAATAATGATTTATTAAATCAAGTTGAAATCCTACAGGAGTTCCTCTGTCGATATAATAATCGGCTGAATTAAAATTAAAAATGACTCTAAGTTCATTTGTTTTTATAACACGACTTAACGAAGTGTCTTTTTGAGAAATTGGTTCTTTTTTTGAGTTATTGGGAGTACAAGAGTAAAAAGTTAAGACAATAATTAATACTTTAAATATACTTTTCATACATAAGTTATTGAACAACAAAGATACTAAAAAATAAATTAATCGACATTTCTAAATTTTTGATTAATTTAATGATAAAATAGTGCCTCTTGAATTACTAAATCTACCTGACAATTGTTGTTCAGGATAAAAGCTAATTGACTTTAAAACAGAATAAACCTCATTATGTTCGTTTTCAATAAACCCAATTACCAATAATATTCAAATCGATCTACGAAAATAGGAAAATTCTTAGGCTGAAATCAATTCTCTTTGAAGGAAAACAGACAAAAAATCAACTTAAGTAACAATACCCTCAAAATAGTTTGTACTTTTGCAAAAAAATATAGATACATGGAGTTTTTCGAAAATCAAACACGCACTGAACTTTCCGAACTAGGAGAATTTGGATTAATAGAGTTGCTAACCAAAAACATAGAGATAAAAAACGCTTCAACCATCAAAGGAGTGGGCGACGATGCCGCTGTGGTAGACATTTCTACCGACAAACTACTCGTCTCTACAGACGTGCTCGTAGAAGGTGTTCATTTTGATTTAACATATACACCGCTCAAACATTTGGGTTACAAAGCAGTCGTTGTTAACTTATCGGATATTGCTGCCATGAATGGCAAACCAGAGCAAATTACGGTAAGCATTGCTATTTCCAATCGATTTTCGGCAGAGGCCATCGAAGAACTTTATGAAGGAATTTACTTAGCTTGCAATCGCTACGGCATAGATTTAATAGGGGGTGACACGACCACCAGCAAAAGTGGATTGTTTATTTCGATTACCGTTTTGGGAAAAGCACCTGCCGAAAAAATCACGTATAGAAATGGAGCTAAAAAAGGCGATTTAGTTTGTGTTACGGGCGATTTAGGCGCTGCATACATTGGATTACTTATCTTGGAGAGAGAAAAAAGAGTATTTGAAGCAAACAGCGAAATGCAACCCGATTTGGAAGGATTTGATTACGTTTTGGAACGTCAACTAAAGCCAGAACCTAGATTGGATATTGTTGCCAAATTGGATGAACTAAAAATTGTTCCAAGTTCAATGATTGATGTTTCCGATGGATTAGCATCCGAAATTATCCATATTTGCAAACAATCCGATACCGGCTGTCGCCTTTTTGAAGATAAAATTCCAGTAGATTATCAAACCGAAGAGATTGCCAAAAAATTTGGATTAGTCCCAGTGACCATGGCCTTGAGTGGTGGCGAAGATTATGAATTGTTATTTACGGTTCCACAAACTGATTTTGAAACCGTAAAAAACATCGAAAGTGTCTCCATTATTGGCTATATCACCGACAAAGCCGAAGGGATGAATTTAATCACTAAAGATGAAAAAATCTTCGAACTCAAAGCCCAAGGCTGGGATGCAATGCTGAATAAAGAAAAAATCTAATACTAGATTCAAAAGCTGAATATCTGAGCTCTTTAAAAAAAGAGGTAACGGGGTGACGGAGTATCGGGTCCCGAAAAATAATGATCCGCCAATTGGCGGACTGTCTTTTCGGGAGTGACGCATAAAGCGACGATACGCAAAGCGAATCCTGACGTGAAGCAAATCCTGGCGCGAAGCAAGACACGCATCGCGGCTCTGCGTTCTCTCCTTTTTTAGTTTTTCTTTGCGCACTCTGCGGTAAAATGGAGAAAAAGCATAAAAAAATAAAGAGAGATAGAAACTACCTCTCTTTACAACCAAAACACACAAATAAAAAAAGGAGAATGAATTCTCCCTCTTTTATCGTGGCACCGACTGGATTTGAACCAGTGACACAAGGATTTTCAGTCCTCTGCTCTACCAACTGAGCTACGGCGCCTTTCGTGATGCAAAATTAGATTTTTTTTTTGATTCTACAAAATTTTAATTCGTTTTTTGCTATTTTTATTTACTCTTTTCCCGCAATAAAACCGCATTTATCTAATTATCAATCTATTAACGTCCCTTTGACATGGTTTTCTTGTTTGATAATTTTTTTATTTACATCGTAGAAAACCTATTTTCTATGAAAAAAGTAATCGTTAATTTGTGGATTTCTAATTTTTTATCCCTCCGATTTCAGTTCCCCCGAATTATAAAAAACGCTGTAAGAGTATATATTTTTCTTTTTGTCGACCAATATCAGTTCCGAGTAGAAGGTTCCGTTGGGATAATAATATTTTTGAGTTTCCACAAAAAGTTTCTTTTTATCAAATACTTCATCCAATTTAAGCACTCCACCACGGTAGTAGTCTCTTCTCTTAATCACCTCTTTGCGAAAATACTCCACCTGTGTGATTGGATTTGACAACGAATCGTAGACATTAAATGTATAAAACTCACCGTTGGTGCTTTTTACAAAGTTTCGTTCAATTTTTCCCGAATAAAAGTAATTTGTAAAAGCAGCAGCTACCTGTCCATACTGATAACTCCCTTGGTGAATTAACTGATCGGTGCCTGGATACTAATCCTTAATCCAACCTTTACAAGGGTTTTTGCCACAATATCTGACAGAATTATCGTGAGCGGGTTTAAATTTCTAAAAGCCTTGATTTTTAACTTTTGGAACTTTTTTAAAGCTGTTTTCAAGTGTTAAATGCAACTTGTTGTTTTTGCAAATTTAATGATAAATATTCATTTGGCGTTAAATAATTTAATTTTTTTCTTGGTCTGTTGTTTAGCTTGTGTTGTGCATATTTAACTTGTTGATCTGTAATG
>JBBRGJ010000014.1:0-35564 GCA_038240835.1 Bacteroidales bacterium
ACTCCTTACAACGCAGTTGAGAAGTGGCATGAAATTAAACCTGAGATATTCAATCAAAACCCATTGCAGTTTAAGAATAAAGTCGTACTATTGCAAAGTAATAAAGCAGGTTTACACCAACAACCTTGTGAAACTTGACAGTTTGTCAATAATCATTGGATGGATGTTGTTTTTAATTTGTGGTTCTCGGTGTATTCAAATAAAAAATCAAGTTCTCATCTGCAATATTAGCAAAAAAATTCACAGCTTTTACATAGTGTATCCATTTTGTAAATAAGCGTAGCAGTTTTGCAAATAAGCGTATATTATCCCAATAAAATTCGTTTTATTTTTGTTAGATTTCTGCATGAAATTGGAATTTTTTCATCCGTTATTAGGGTTAAAATATTTGATTTGGAACATTCGACGCATTTTACATGCTTGAGGTTTACTAAAGTGTTTCTATTGGCACGAAAAAAACCAAGTTCTGCTAATTCAATTTCATAAAGCTTCAATAGCCTTTTCGTATTCAAGGGGGGCTCCTTATCTTTTATAAAAACGGTTGATACATAACCATCACATTTGATGTGTGTTATGTTTTTAATCGAAACTTGTTGAGTGTTAGAATCAATCTTAATCGTTTTTTTTTTGTTATTTTGAGAGCTGTAATCTTTTTTCATAATCGGAGGCGTTGTCAATCAGTTGTTGGGCTGGATGTAATTATTCGGTTGTTTATCTTTGGGTGACAAAAATTGTAATTTATGCCACTTTAGGTTATTTCCAGATGGTTCTATTTGTCTTTTTTGCTGTTCCAAAATCATTTTAAAAAAAATAAAAATCCTTAATCCCGAACTACATTTTGTTGAATTTTCTGCTTGGAAAGTTAGCAAAACATAGTTCGGGAGGATTAGAGAAAATGTGTCAAATAACGCAGTATTTGGAGTTTTCCAACGCGCTTATTTTACGTATTCTAACAATGTGTATTTCCCTTTGGCATCTTTGGCAATAATTGCTTTGATTTTGGAAGCAACTCTTGGTCCTTCAGGGTCTTTTTCGTAAGTGCTTGGGTTGGCATGAGAGTCGCCAGTCCAGCCCGAACTTGCGTTAAACTCGGTCACCTCAGCGCTAAATTTTTGGTCGCCCAAATCTGCAAGCTGATTTATTTGCGAAAACGTGTACGATTCTCCGTCTGCCAATGCAATGGTATAAAAACCAGCACTGTAAGATATTTCGCTGATCGATTTGTGGGTGGTCACCTTTTTGCCGAAATAGGCCATCGCCGACTCGTCCACGAACTCTTTTTTGATTTTAGCATCATTTTCACCGACTTTCACAAAACGTTTGAAGTTGTTTTTGTAGTTATACATCACGCCAAAACGAATAAGTTCGTCGTTGGTTACGCCGTTGGCTTGGGTGAATGAGTTTAAGTTCATTTCGGAGAAATTACTAAAAAAAACATCTAACGACTTTTTTTCATCCACGGTAAGATTTACCACTTTTCCATTGCTCGGAGTTTTATCGGAGTTTTCCGAAACCGAACCTTCTTTGTTGGTGTTTGAACTGCAAGCAGCGAATAAAACAACAACAGAAACTGCTAAGAAAATTTTCTTCATAATATTTATGTATTTATATGGGTTTCTAAAATTGAAATCCAACGCTGAACCGACCGAAAGGAGCTCAGCGAAGCTAAAAATAAATTATTAGAAGTCCAGTTATTCTAAAATTGCATCAAAAATTCCTACAGGGCGCTTATCGTGGATCGATTCGGTAGCCGTTAACGTGCCTGAAATGGTGATTTTTGTATTTACGTAATTACCCATCTCCAATTTTTCATCTGCAAAACTTAATAAAATCTCCTCAACATTGTCTTGGTTTTTAATTTTTGCGTTTTTGAAAACAATGTTGATTGGTTTGTCAAGAGCCAGAATGTATGATTTCATTTCAGTTTCGGAGACTGGTGGAATAAGTTGCACGGTACCACTAAGGGTATATATTTGGTCGAAATTATATGAATTCTCTAAAACTTTGGTCTCCTTTTCGGTATTTTTGGGTGCATTTGAGCACGAAATAGTCATCGACATAATTCCAACAACCGCCATAAAATAAAGTATCTTTTTCATATCTATTTTTTGAATTATTTGACTTTCTTCAACTCTAAAAATTTCACATCACATTGCTTAAAATGGGTGTATTCATTCATTGCATTACCTTCATTTTGGATAAACAGCGTCTGATCCTCATACTTCGCTTCCACGTCTCCTTTTGGACTTTTGCCATTCATTGCAATCAGATTTAAATAAACCTGCGATTCGCTTTTAATCACTTCGACATTCCCTTTGATTTTTCCTGAACTGTAGGTAAATTCATCGCCATTTTTTTGAATTTCGATGGTTAAATCACAAACATTTTTGTCTGTAACTTTATAACTACCACTATAATCAGCAGTTGGTGACGCTGAAATAGTTGTTGTGACAACCGTGTCCGAATTGGATACTTTGTTGTCGCTAGAATTGTTGCACGAACCCAAAAATAGGGCAATGGTTGCAACTCCAAACATAATAAACAGATTTTTTTTCATAGGTTAATTTTTATATGGTTAATTTAATTGTTTAAAAGATTAAATGGATCAAGGAGTCCATTCCGAGTGAATAACACCCACTAGGTATGTTTTATCGCCTTCATTTTTGAAAACCAACGTTAGATTTGTCCAATCCAATCCACTGTTTTTATTGCCATCACCAGGATAGTAAAATTCAACAAATTCCAAATTTGGATAAATTTCTTTGATGTTGCTTGGCGAAGTTGGATTGATGGTAGAGGTATTTAACTGGGTTTTTGCCAATTTTAAATAATCAACATCGTAAAAATATTGGGCAAAATAATCACTGATGTTTAAATTGATAGGATCCCCAATCGCTTCGTGAATTCCCCACTTGGTTTTCTTTTTTGATTTATTTAAATCCAAAATTTGTTCCTTTGTGAGCGTTTTGTCACTCTTTACATCAACCTGTGCCGAAACGGAAAAGCGAACCCCTTCGGTTGGATGAATAAATTCCACAAAAGCGGTAAAATCTTTCTCTTTTACACTCTTTAATACGTTGTTGGCAACCACTAAATAGTCCACTTTTACGGTAGAATCGGCTAAATTTTTAATTTTGTCGGTTTTGTTGGTCGAGTTACAAGAAGAAAAAAGCGCTAAAACGCAAATTAAAGCAAGTATTCCAAGGTTTCTTTTCATAGGTTATAAATGTTAGGTTTTGTTTATATATGGGCAAAGATATTTAATTTATTTGAAAAATGTTTATTTTATTTAATAATTAGGTTTATTTGATTCAAGCAAATAAAGACAAGGTAAGAAAGGCATTGATTATCCTATATTTAATCAATGGTTCTACTACGAACCGAAGGACGGCGCGATGCAGTGATTCGCCGCGGCGAAGTCGAACTGGGGCCAATTGAGTGGAGAATATTAATACAGAATTTTAAAATACGGTTATCCAGAAAATTTGAGATTCCTCACTTCGTTCGGAATGACAGTAGGTTCGCTTGTTCTAAGATGGATTGGATTTTTTGGCGGTTTCACCGCCAGAAAACCCAATCCATCACTTTTTGTTACAAAAAAATCTGTCATTCCGAACGAAACGGAGTGAAGTGAGGAATCTCAGTTTGTAGTAGAACTTTTTTCTATAAAACTTCAATAATCTACCAATGACAGCTTTAAAAACTCCTTTTCTGGTCATCCTGAGCCAGCCTAGCCTGAGGCATCGAAGGGAAGGACTTCTTGATGTTCTTACAACAATACTTCTTAAATCGAATACTTCGACAGGCTCAGTATGACCGTTTGTGAGATTACTGCTATAACAACATACGCTCGTGGAGGGCTATCTAACAATGACAGAATTAAAACTGCTTCTGCTTTTTCTACTTTTCTGGTCTTCCTGAGTTAATCGAAGGGCTTCAAAAAGTGCTTTCAAAAAGCTCTTTCTTTAATACTTCGATTAACTCAGTATGACGCTCGCTAAAATAACTACAATGCTAATTCTAAGGCCCAAAGATCGGTGAATTTTCCAACTGTCAACAAACCAGATTTGACCAAAAAACCATTCATCAAATTCCTAAATGTTTGAATAGTTGAATAGTTTTAGGAATTTTATTTACAAGTAAAGCTTATGAAATAACTGAATTGCCTTTTGCTTTTTCTGAATATATCCAAACGGGTGGTTTTCCGGAAGCAGTAGGACTTTCAGCAGACGGAAATCATTTGGCAACGCAAGTAAAACGGAATAAAAGAGAAACCAATAAATACAAATCCGAGTTCAAAGAGTATTTGAAAGTTCAGTACTTTTAATTATCTTTGTTGTGGGTTGACCGTGAGGTGTTTCAAAACCGCAACTGTGACAAGTCGCCTATCGTTACCTAAAGTTTGCACACACTCAAAACAACAGAAAAAATGAAAAATATACTATCTTTCCTTTTGATAACCATCTTTTTGAGCAATATTTATGCTCAAACTAATACTGCAAATTTCTCCACCGATTCGGTTTATTTATCAAGCAAAGTAGAATTTTTTATGTTTGACGGACCTTATGGGGAGAAAAAGAACTTGAAAAAACCAGCCATTCGTTTTATAGTTACCCTCAAAAACATGGGCACCACACCCATTCCAAACCTTGGAGTCTCAAATCGCTCACTGTATCTAAATTTGTACATCAACGATAGTATCAGAAACCCCGTCTCATTATACAATGGAGCAGAGTTATCTGGCGACCATTTGTTAAAAAAAGG
The DNA here is from genome assembly GCA_038240835.1 of Bacteroidales bacterium. Taxonomy (GTDB): domain Bacteria; phylum Bacteroidota; class Bacteroidia; order Bacteroidales; family WCHB1-69; genus JBAXTE01. Next base: position 4,765 of record JBBRGJ010000014.1, read on the forward strand.
CGCTTCCGACACATACACATGGTGGGTTTTTGAAGAAGATGCTTACTCAAACACATTCACCGTTCAATGGAAATACTTGGAGCTTTTTTCTCAAAAACACAAAATCAATGTAAAAAGGAAGAATATTCAGTTGGTAAAATGATATTTTGAAACCGCATTTTATACAGATTGACTAAAAGTAAAAACTTATTATTTGGAAGTGTTATAAATAGATTCTATCTTTGCAAAAAATAAGTTGAAAATGGTGCGCAAAAAAATAATGAGACTCTTTCTTTTAGTCCTCTTTTTGGGGTACTACTCGAGTATTACATTATTTACCCATACACATATTGTGAGTGGCGTTGCCATTGTTCACTCTCACCTTTCTAATCCTTTTTCATCCAAAAAAACTGACAACCAGCAACACTCCAAAGATGGGTTTGTGCTTCTTCAGTTATTATCTCATTTTTCGTCCACCACGCCTCTCTCCGATTTTTCAATAGAAGTTGCTCAAACAGAATTATGTTGCCAATTAATTCAAATCGAAGCGGAGCAACTATACAATCGTATTCAGCAATATGCCAATGGATTACGTGGCCCTCCTATTAAACAATCATAATTAATTTTCTACGGGTGAACAATCAGATATTCACCAACTAAATTTAGTGTAATCAAATTGCACTAAATGATATTGTTATGTAATGTTTTAAAAGGAGATTTCGATGAAAAAGAGTTTATGGATTTTATCAATTATATTGATTTATTCAACTACAATAATTGCACAAAAAAAGACAGATGCCAATATTTTTGGTCATGTTGTAAATAAAAAAACAAAAGAGCACATTCCTTATATCACTGTTGCCATAAAGGGCACAACAATCGGAACATCAACGGATGGAACTGGACACTATTATTTAAAAAACATGCCCGTTCAAAAACTAACCATTATTGTGTCAGGAATTGGATTTAAACCCAGAGAAGAAGAGGTTAATTTGGCGACAGGAAAGACGTTAGAATTAAACTTTGAGATAGAAGAAGACCAAATAATGTTAGAAAACGTAGTAGTTTCTGCCAATCGGAACGAAACCAATCGCAAAGAAGCACCTTCGATTGTAAATATTATCAGTCCTCAAATTTTCGAAAACACAAATTCTGTTTGTTTGGCACAAGGATTAAACTTTCAGCCAGGACTTAGAGTTGAAACCAATTGCCAGAATTGTGGGTTTCAGCAGGTGAGAATAAATGGGTTGGATGGGCCATATTCTCAAATATTAATAGACAGTCGTCCAATTTTTAGTGCATTGGCTGGAGTGTATGGAATAGAACAAATTCCAGCAAATATGATAGAGCGAGTAGAGGTAGTTAGAGGCGGAGGTTCGGCAATTTTTGGCTCCAATGCAATTGCAGGAACCATAAATATTATCACCAAAGAACCCACCAGAAACTCAGCAACGCTTTCAAATACAACAACATTTATGGACTCAAAAAAAGCAGACATTAACACCTCATTGAATGCTTCGATTGTTTCTGACAACAACAAATTAGGGGTTATGATTTTTGGATCTACCAGACAGCGGAGTCCACTGGATTATGACAACGATGGGTTTACCGAAATTGGAAAAATAGATGTCAAGAACATTGGATTTAGAGGATTTTACAAAACCAGCAATTACAGTAAATTAACCGTTGAATATCACAACTTGGGCGAATTTCGAAGAGGTGGAAATCATTTAGAGATGCCTCCCCACTTTGCAGATATAACGGAACAAGTAGAGCACAACATCAACACTGGAGGTGTAAAATACGATCTATTTTCTAAAAACCAAAAGCATCGTTTAAACATCTTCACATCTGCTCAAAAAATCGATCGAAAAAGCTATTATGGGGCGCAAAAAAATCCAAATGCTTATGGTAGTTCCAACGACGAGACATGGATGGGCGGAATGCAATACTCTTACTCCATGGATACTCTTCTATTTATGCCCGCGCAACTAACCATGGGAGCAGAATACAACTCCAACGAGATTATTGACAAAATGCTAGGTTACGGAAGAGTGATAGAACAAGCTGTAAACACAAAAAGTGCATTCTTGCAAAATGAGTGGAAAAATAAAAAAATCAGTTTGTTAGTCGGTGGTCGTTTCGACAAGCATAACTTAATAAAAAACCCAATAATCAGTCCACGAGCAAACATCCGCTATAGTCCGTCGGATTTTGTAAGCATGCGAGCAAGTTATTCAAGTGGATTTAGAGCACCTCAGGCATTCGACGAAGATTTGCATATTTCTGCAATGGGTGGAAATGTTGTCCTCATAACCATAGATCCTAACCTGCAAACTGAAAAATCAAAAAGCTACAGTGCCTCTGCCGATTTTTACAAAACGATTAAGAATGTGCAATTAAATTTTCTAATTGAGGGATTTTACACAAACTTAGACAATGTATTTATCTTACAAGAGATAGGAACAGACATTTTAGGGAATACTATGCTCGAGCGTCGAAATGGGTCGGGAGCAACAGTAAAGGGAGTAAATTTAGAAGGGAAAGTGATTCCAACTGAAAGAATGCAAATTCAATTTGGAGCTACCTTTCAAAAGAGCGAATATAAAGACGTGCAACAATGGAGCAATAGCACAACCCTTGCGCCTCAGAAAACGATGTTTCGTTCGCCCAATAATTATGGATATTTAACAGCCACTTACGAAGCACTGAAAGATTTAACAATCGCACTCTCGGGAACTTACACAGGAAGCATGTTGGCGCAACATTTTGCGGGTTACACATTGGAAGACTCAGAGAAAAACACGCCTGAATTCTTCGATCTAAATGTAAAGTTGTCGTATGGTTTTAAACTCAATGGATCTGCAAAAATGCAAATCAATGGAGGCGTTCAAAACATACTCAACAGCTACCAAAACGATTTTGACAAAGGAGAATTTCGCGATTCGGGTTATATTTACGGTCCAGCATTGCCAAGGTCTGTGTTTGTGGGTGTTAAAATTGTAATCTAATCACTGTTGTTCGATAAAAGAATGAGATTCTTTACTATCGTTGTCAAAAACAGTTTTTTATTTATTTTTCCAAGTGTCCCAAAACTCAGGCAGATTCCTCACTTCACTCTGTTTCGTTCGGAACGACATTTCGATGGAGTCTTTAGGAAAACATGAAGGAGGTTGAAAGAAGTGGCAAAGCCACTTCTTTCAACCTCCTTCATGTTTCACATAACACTGACAATCATGTCATTCCGAACGAAGTGAGGAATCTCACTTTGTAGTAGAACCTCTTTCTCTAAAACTTCAATAATCTACCAATGACAGAATTAAAAAACTATTTCTGATTTTTCTTCTTTTCTGGTCTTCCTGAGTTAATCGAAGGATTTCAAAAACACTTCCAAAAATGCTCTTTCTATAATACTTCGATTATCACGATAGCTATCGTGACAGTATGACGCTCAGAAAAGCATTAACAATCAACACCTTCAGCTGTGAAGGTCGGTAAATTTTCTCAATGTCATAAATCCTTTATTTCCAATTTCTATTGCATGAAGTCTCGTAAAATCGATGGGTTAGATGGTTATAAAGAATCTCATAATCTAAAATTGTGTTTTATCGGACAATAATAGTCCAAGAACGTTTTTTTCAATTAAAAAAAAGCAGTATATTTGTAATCTAACTTTTAAAATATAGATATATGAGTATGTATTGTAATCAATGCCAAGAGACAGCCAAAAATACCGGTTGTACAATTAATGGAGTTTGCGGAAAAAAAGAAGTGACTGCAAATATTCAAGATTTACTAATGTTTGCTTGCCAAGGACTTTCCTATGCAACCATAGAAGCACGTAAAAAAGGAATTAACACAAACGCAGAAAGCAAACACATTACTAATTGTCTATTTATGACAATTACAAATGCAAATTATGATGATGATTCGCTTTTAAAAGCTGCAAAAAAGTGCTTTAGCTATCGCGATGCGTTAAAAACTAAAGTCACAATCACCGATACTCATGACTCAATTACTTGGAGTGGAAAAACCGACGAAGAGTTTCTTGAAAAAGCAAATCACGTGGGAATTCTTACCTACGATGCTAACGAAGACATCCGTTCGCTAAAACAATACATTCTTTTTGGCATTAAAGGAGTTTCTGCTTATGCAGAACATGCTTTTAATTTAGGATATGAAGACAACGATGTGTATGATTTCATGGAAAGAACATTCGTAATGATTACCAAACCAATGGATCTAAATGGCATGTTGGAATGGGCGATGAAAACGGGTGAATATGGTGTAAAAGTGATGGCATTACTAGATAAAGCTAACACAACAACATTTGGTAATCCCGAAATATCAAGCGTGAAAATTGGAGTTGGAACCAATCCTGGTATTCTTATCAGCGGTCACGACCTTAAAGATTTAGAACAACTATTGATTCAAACCGAAGGTACAGGCATCGATATTTATACTCACTCCGAAATGTTGCCAGCACATGCTTATCCAACATTGAAAAAATACAAACATTTAGTTGGAAACTATGGCAATGCTTGGCACAAACAACTTGAAGAGTTTGAAACATTTAACGGACCTATTCTTTTTACAACAAACTGTTTAGTTCCACCAAAAAAATCAGCTACTTACAACGATAGAGTATTTACAACTGGTGCTACTGGCATGCCAGGATGGAAAAGAGTGGATGGAAAATTAGCCAACGGTCAAAAAGATTTCTCAGAAATTATCGCCATGGCTAAAACTTGTAAAGCTCCTACCGCAATCGAAAATGGAGAAATCACCATTGGTTTTGCACACAATCAAGTATTAGCACTTGCTGATAAAATATTGGAAGCAGTAAACTCAGGTGCAATCAAAAGAATGGTTGTAATGTCGGGTTGCGATGCTAGACAAAAATCTCGTGAATATTACACAGAATTTGCAAAAAACTTGCCTAAAGACACCGTAATTTTAACTTCAGGTTGTGCTAAATATCGTTACAACAAACTTCAGTTAGGTGATATCAACGGAATTCCAAGAGTATTAGACGCTGGACAGTGCAACGATAGTTACTCATGGGCATTGGTAGCACTTACGCTTAAAGATGTGTTGAAATTAGACGACATCAACCAACTTCCTATTGTTTTCAACATCGCATGGTACGAGCAAAAAGCAATTATTGTTCACCTTGCATTGCTTTATCTTGGAATCAAAAACACTCACATTGGACCAACATTGCCAGGTTTTATGACACCAAATGTACTTAAAGTAGTTCAAGAAAACTTTGGTGTTCAAACCATTACGACTGTGGACGAAGATATGAAAATTTTTAACTTGAATTAATATTTATAAATATGGCAGAAGATATTTTAATTTGCACTTGTAACGAAATTTACAAAAGCGAAATAGTAAAAGCAATCAAAGAAAAAGGATTGAAAACCGTAGAAGAAATTGGCGAAGAGACTGGCGCAGGGACCGTTTGTGGTCAATGTGTAGATGATATTCAAGCAATTTTAGACGAGTTAAAATAAATAAAAACAAGATGAAAATAATAGGCATAAAAGATACAAATGTGGCTGATACGCCTCACAAAGTAGATGTACGTAAGCTTTACGATTACGACAACGCACAGGTAATGCACATTACTCTTAGAGCAGGGGAATCATTAAAACCTCATATTACGCCTGTAGATGTGTTTTTTTACATTCTCGAAGGAGTAGTAGATGTATTAGTTGGAGACGAAACAGTAGCCGTTGAAAAAGACAACTTAGTGGAAAGTCCAAAAGGGATTATTCACTGTTTGTCCAACAATACTCAGTCGAATGCTCGGATTTTGGTCGTTAAATCGCCAAAACCTACAGCTCCGGCAAAGTTTTTATAGTAAACGATAACTAAACTTCCACTTAATTGTGGCGAATACTTTTTATTAAATAGTGGCGGATTTTGAACCATATTTGAACTCATCAACTTCATCAGTTGATTTCAAATTAAATAAAAATCCTCCACTACTTTTACATTTAAGGATAATGTTACACGGGAAGAAAGTGGATTAAAGGCAATGTGTTAAGAACGAAAATGTTCAATACATTTGTCAACGAACAATAGAATACAGACAGTTTCATCTTTGTCGATTCAGTGAAAATTTGACATAATTAGTCTCAAAAACAGACAGTTATGAAATTTAAGCCACAATCGGTAAAGATGAAATTACATTAACAGGGAATCTTGACAAATGAACAATATGCAGTAAACTTTGTAGTTTCTTAATAGCGTATTTGCCTTTAGGAACCCGCACAAATTAAAAACTGAACATAAAATATAAATTATAATATTATGAGCAAAATAATTGTAAACCGATTAGATTATGATCGTATAAAAAAGTGTATAACAGACGCTAGGAGATTTAATTCCATTAGTGGAGCCGAAGCTGAAAAATTAATTAAAGAATTAAATTCAGCTAAAATAGTTCAACCGAAAGCAATTCCAGCTACCGTTGTGACCATGAATTCAATTGTAAAACTGAGTTTTTTAAACAACAACAAACAAGTTGAATTTCAAATCGTATATCCAGAAAAAGCGAACTTAAAAGAGAACAAACTCTCCATATTCTCCCCCATCGCAACAGCGCTAATCGGGTACGAAGTAGGAGATGAAATAGAATGGATTGTGCCAGCGGGTTTAACAAAACTAAGAATTGACGAAATCATTTATCAACCCGAAGCTGCTGGAGATTTTGATTTGTAAAACTTTTGGAGACGTAGAATAAGAGATTTATTTTATTAGCTTGTTTCACAGTTATTTATCAGTTCTTTTTTATTGTCACACTGTCACGATATTTGTCACTAATTCACAGTCATCCTGAGCCAGACTGGCCATGGTGTGGTTGAACTGGAGCCAATTGTGTGGAGAATATTAATACAGAATTTTAAAATACGGTTATCCAGAAAAAATGAGATTCCTCACTTCGTTCGGAATGACAGTAGGTTCGCCTGTTCTTAGAGGGATTTGGTTTTCTGGCAAAGTCTCGGCGTGAAACCTAGGATTAGTCTTTTCTTCAAGGTTCGACCGACCTTAATCTTTGATTTAGAAAATTAAAAAACCTTCTGAGTTAAAATGGTTTTTTTGTATTAAAAAGACCGGTATGCTCTCTTGACCGACCTTGTCAAAAAAGCGTTAAGAAAAAGAGATGATTTTACGGATGAAGCGAGGCGGGTGCGTTGAAGTAAATAGATCCAAATCTGAAACATCCGTCATGTGAATTAAATTACCTCAGTAAATCTTATAGCTTGGCTCGCGCCGGAAAATTACCTCTTTTTTAGCTTTTTTGGCGAAGTCTTGATTTTTTGGTTACTTTTGTATCAAGACAAAAGTGACACTAAAAAAGAAAAATCTTCGAAGTAGTTTTATTCTCTGTATAAAAAAAAATCCGCATACTGAGTATTCTATGCTACAAAAGATCAGTGAATTTTCTTACTGTCATTAACCCTATATTTCCAATTTTTTTTTGGACGAAGTCTCAGCATGACCGTTTGAAAAATGCCTTATTGTGTTTAGAATAACATGATATTATCACCTACTTTTTACTCCGAATAGCGGTAAGCAGCTTTACTCAATCTATCCATGATGGCTAAGCCAATACCTTCCTCGGGGACGGGTTCTGCTACAATATACTCAACGTCAGCATCTTCCAATCGGTGTAATGCGCCAAAAAGGTTCACAGCTGCTTCTTTTAAATTGGAAGTTTGCGAAAGATATTCCACAAATTTATATCCAGCCACATCGTTGTTGCTAAAAGAGATAAATCCCGCTTTACTTCTATCGATGGGTTGACTGAATTTGCCCAAAATAAAAATTGGCTTTTGAGGACTGTAGTGGGATTTTAATAATCCTGGCGAAGCTAATTCCGTCTTTTGATCTATCGCTTGGCTAGAAGTAGGCAAAACGGCTTCCAAGTCGGATTGTGTAATTACTCCTTTGCGCAAAATCACAAAACCATCCGGGTTTAGAGTAATTACCGTGGATTCAATTCCAACCGTGGTGGAACCACCATCCAAAACACAAGCAACCGAGGGAAGTTGTTTTCGAACATGATCGGCAGTTGTCGGACTAATTCTACCAAATTTATTCGCACTTGGAGCGGCGATTGGGCAACCCGACAGTTTAATCAAATCGAGTGCAATTTTATTGTTGGGCATTCTGATGCCAACCGTGGGCAAACCAGAAGTGACAATGTCTGGAACTAAGTCGCTTTTGGGCAAAACCAAAGTCAGTGGACCAGGCCAAAACTTTTGAGCCAGCAGATACACGCGCTCATCAACATATTGGGTAAGTATTTCCAAATCGCTAAGTAAAGCGATGTGCACAATCAATGGATCGAAAGATGGGCGCTCTTTGGCCACAAATATTTTTGCAACAGCATCTGGATTCAGCGCATTTGCACCCAATCCGTAGACCGTTTCTGTAGGGAATGCCACCAAATCTCCATTTTTGATGATTTCGGCAGCTTGCTTTAGTTTTAAAATATCCATTTACTTATAATTCTCGATGCAAAAGCAGGAGATGAAATTATTGATTGTATTATGCTTTTCGTACAAATTCTGATTTCAACGACATTGCACCAAAACCATCAATTTTGCAATCGATGTTATGATCACCATCCGCCAAACGAATATTTTTAACTTTTGTGCCCGCTTTAATGGGACCAGAAGCACCTTTTACGGGTAAGTTTTTAATCACAATTACCGCATCGCCATTTTGCAACTGATTTCCGTTGGAATCGATCACTTTTAGCGTCTCTTCGCCTTCCGACTGCTCTTCAAGAGTCCATTTATGATTACATTCTGGACAAGTATATTCATTTTCACCGGTTAAATATCCATAAGGGGAATCGCAAACAGGACAAGTTTTCATCTCTTCAGACATAGTATTATAGTTTAAATTAGTGATCTACTTTTATTCTGCAAAAATAGTTCTTTTAATTGGTCTTAGAAAATCATGAATTCTTGTGCCGTAATTTTCCCATCATCATCGGCTATTTTTATTTCAAGGGTCTTTTTTTAATCATTCCCCCTTTAGCGTCTTTAATACTGTGCATCACCACAAATGCATTCTTGTCAACTTTGTCGATTTCTGCATGCAATCTAGATAATTCCAATCTAGTGATTAAAGTATAGATGATATCAATTTTTTCCAATGATTGTCCCCTTTTGCCATAGTAGATGGTACAACTTCTGCCAAGTTTTTCAATAATTACTCCTCTAATTTCCTCACTATAATCGGATAGGATGGTAACCCCAACATACTCTTCAATTCCCGACACAACAAAATCAACTGTTTTTGAGGTAGCTAAATAGGTTAACATTGCATAGAGCGAAATTTCTATGGTGAAGACGTACGCTGCAAAAGAAAAAATAACGATATTAAAAACTAAAATAACATCTCCAATGGTCAACGATGTTTTTTTACTCACAAAAATAGCTAATACTTCTGTCCCATCAATGACAGAGCCTCCTCTCATTGCTAATCCAATTCCTAAACCTAAAAAGAAACCCCCAAATATTGCAATCAATAGTTTGTCGTGAGTGATAATTGGGAAAGGAATAAATTGCACGGCAAGTGCAAGTAATAGGATCGCAATGACACTTTTTATGGCAAATTTTCTACTCACAATAGTCACTCCCATTATCAAAAATGGAAGATTTATGACAACGATTAAAATAGATAATGGAATCGTTGACAATTCTGCAATGGTTAAAGATATTCCCATCACACCGCCATCTAGAAAGCCATTTGGAAGCAAAAATCCTCTCAATCCAAATCCAGCAGCAATCACTCCAAGGATAATAAAAAAGCTATCCTTTATTAAATAATGAAAATCGATTTTTATGTTTCTTAAAATCTTTTGGGATTTTAAATCATGGTTGATTTCTGAGTTATTCTGGATCACTGGATCTGATATCATCTGTTTTTCTTTTATAGTTTAAATGTCAAACTTCGTCCCAGTCAACGTCTCCGATACTTCCCAAAGCTTCTTTCCAACTTCTTTGTCATACGACTGCGGACGAGATATCACCTTGCCCGGGACACCTTTCATTCCTCTGAAACCAGTAGGACCATAATAGTCACCGCCTTTTACATCATCCATTAATGCTGCGTAAAGCATGTGCATGGCTGCTTTGTCGGGTGTGTGAAAGTAAAGATTCCACACTGGTGTAAAAAGTAGATCAATAAATTTGGGGATATTCTTAAACAAATTAGTTTTAGACACACCCGGATGCACCGATAAAGCGATTACTTTACTGTTAGCGGAATCCAATCGGCGCTGTAATTCGTAGGCGAACATTAAACAAGCTAATTTGCTCTGACCGTAAGCACCCATTTTTGAGTAACTTTTTTCAGAATTTAAGTTGTCAAAATCAATTTTTGCTTTCTCATGAGCAATGCTACTTGTGGTGATAATTCTAGCGCCCTCAGTTTTGTTTAACAATGGAAACAATAAATTTGCGAGCAAGAAATGGCTAAAATAATTCACACCCATCTGACTTTCAAACCCATCTTCGGTTTTTACAAAAGGAGGAATCATAATTCCTGCATTGGCAATCAACAAATCCAACTGATTGTATTTTTCGGAAAAAGAGTGGGCAAACTTTCTAACAGATTTCAAACTAGTAAGGTCTAATTCCATAATCTCAATATCTGCTGTGGGCACTTTTTTGAGAATACCAGCCTTAGCACTCTCCGCTTTTTCAATATTTCGGCATGCCATAATTACTTTTATCTGTTTTTGGGCTAAGCCGATGGTGATTTCTTGTCCAAGTCCAGAATTTGCACCCGTTACAATGGCAATTTTCCCAGGTTTAGGTGCTATATTATTGATATTGAAGTTCATCTTGTATAATTTTTACTGAATAATTTTGATTTTAATACACATATTTTACAACATGCCAAATGGCGACAAACTCTTCGATGGTTACATTTCCGTCAATCGTATATTGTACATCGCTCGAGAAACTAGAGTTGCCAATATACACTTTTCCATCTTTGAAAGTGGCTAACACATCGCTGCTAAACGAAGAGTTTTCTTTATAAATTTTGCCGTCCTTTATAGTCATCACCACATCGCTGCTGAAGGATGAATTTCCTTTATAAACTTTTCCATTAGATACATTGTACAATATATCGCTCGAAAAGGAACTATTTGATTTATATATCTTATTTCTATCGATGTTGCAAAGAACATCCGATGAAAAGCTGGAATTCTTTTTATAAATCTTTTGGTTATTTAAATTACAAATTACATCGCTACTAAAGGATGAGTTTCCTTTGTAAACCTTTGTCTGGGCATTTGCCATGCCAAAAGAGAGCAACGTTATAAAAACGAATAATAGCTGTTTCATATTTAAAAAACTGAAATTTATAGATTTTCTCAGACTAATTTGATAATATCATAGCCTTAAAAACAATCATTTTTTAAACATTTAAAGAGCGACATTTGTTCAGTTTCAGAAGAGGAAGAGAGAGATATTACTTTTTACAAATACTTTTAAGTTCTTCCAGAAGGGCACCTTTTTTTTGCTTATTCAGTTGCAAATTATGTCTCGATTCTAACTTGTTTAACAGTTGCAGGCAAGTAACAATGCCTTTCTCCAATAAATAATCTTTTTCGATGGAGGTGAGATTTTCGAGAACAGTGATGGGGTAAATATTATATTTTTCCAAGTTCTCTTTTAAACCATCACCAGTAGGGTAATCCCATGCCAATAAGCTAATTCCACTGCAGTGGCTGTATTGGAGAGAATCCGACGAAAAACGTGTATTGGTAACCACCCAAGCTTTAAATGAAAAGTCATGATATTTCAACATCGATTTACGTCTAAGAACAATGTCGTCTACTCTTGAGCGAACATATAATGGAACTTGAACGCTGACAACTTTTCCCTGATCTTTATGAAATTTACACTCCACCAAGTGCTGAATTTTCTCACGCGTGGCAATCACATCCATTTCGTGTGTAATACAATTGCCATCCACAACCACACCTACCTGAGTATCATACCCCATACGATTAAAGAGTTCGCCAACTAATATTTCAAACGGATATCCCGTAGAGCCCATCGCCAAGATGGCTTGTTTGAGTTTGTACCGAACAGTAGAAGCTGTTTTTTCTTGTTTGAGCATTGAAAAAGCGCGACTGTAAATTTTCTTGGTGGTTACGCCCGGATAAATCCAGTTAGTGATATCCGAAACAATGGTTGAGATTGTCTCTTTGTCAACGCCTGCATTTTGCAGGGACTGTTCTAGTTTTTCGGGTGAAAAAAGCTGCTCTTCGCCAGATGCTTTTTTAATCAACACCCCGTTGGTTGTTAAGTCTATTTTATTCATTTTTTAGTGAATTAAAATATGAGATAATAATAAGGGCTCCACTCTTAAAGGAAGCCCTTATTATATTTAAAAGGAAATATTATTAGTACAAGAAACTAAGCAATACCCCAGCTGCAACAGCACTACCGATTACACCGGCAACGTTAGGTCCCATTGCATGCATTAATAAGTGATTCGTCTTGTCGTATTCCAATCCAATAACTTGCGAAACACGGGCACTATCGGGAACAGCAGAAACTCCTGCATTTCCAATAAGAGGGTTGATCCTATTTTCTGGTTTAAGGAATTTGTTCAGTAATTTCACAAACAAAACTCCACCGGTTGTGGCAATCACAAACGAAGCAGCACCGAGGACGAAAATACCCACCGATTTTCCAGTCAAGAAGGTTGTTGCCTGAGTAGAGGCGCCCACAGTAAGACCAATAAGGATGGTTGTAACATCAATCATTGGACCCGCAGCAGTTTGTGCTAAACGACGAGTCACACCACTCTCTTTAAGCAAATTACCGAAGAACAACATTCCTAAAAGAGGCATACCACTAGGCACAATCAAAGTAGTTAGAAGCAACCCAATAATTGGGAAAATTGCTTTTTCACGTTTAGAAACTGCACGAGGAGGTTTCATTCTAATTAATCGCTCTTTTTTACTAGTAAGTAAACGCATAATAGGAGGTTGAATTACAGGCACTAAAGCCATGTAAGAATATGCCGAGATTGCAATTGCACCAATAAGTTGAGGAGCAAGTTTAGAAGCAAGGAAGATAGCAGTTGGACCATCAGCACCACCGATAATTCCAATTGCACCTGCTTCATTAGGAGGAAATCCGAGGAGTAAGGCTATGGCATAAGCACCAAAAATCCCTAACTGAGCAGCAGCACCAATTAAAATTAATTTTGGGTTAGAAATCAAGGCCGAAAAATCGGTCATGGCACCTATCCCCAAGAAAATCAGAGGAGGATAAACCCCTTGAATAACCCCAAAATAAAGGTAATTCATAACAGATCCAGATTCGTAAATTCCTACTTTAAGTCCAGGGAAAAAGGGAACATTCCCTACAAGAATCCCAAAACCAATGGGAATAAGGAGCATGGGTTCGTACTCTTTGGCAATTGCCAAATAGATAAAAATCAACCCAATAAGCATCATGACAAGATGTCCAATTGTGAAATTGGCAAATGCCGTATATTCAAAGAATTGGGACAATCCGTTGGTAAAAAATAAGCTTAATTTTTCCATATTATTAATCTTATTCTATTACTATTAATACATCACCTTCCATTACACTGTCGTTGCGTTGAACTTTAATCTCCACAATTTTTCCATCTTTATCAGAATCAATGTTGTTTTCCATTTTCATGGCTTCAAGCATAATCAGCTTTTGGCCAATTTTAACAGCATCGCCTACTCTAACATAAATATCTAAAATGGTTCCAGGAAGTGGAGACTTAACAGTGCCACCGCCTTTAGGAGTAGATGGATTTGCCGTTTTGGCAGTAGCAGGAGTTACATCAGTTGTAGGAACTTCAATTGGACGAACCAATTTTGGAGTCTTTACCTTTTGCATCTCTTTGTCCACGGAAACATTGTATTTTGTTCCGTTTACTTCAACTTCTGCTATATTATCTTCAACATTGAGCACATCTACATCGTACTCATTGCCGTTTATTGTAAATTTGAATTGTTTCATTGTATATACAATTATTTATTTTAACGTTGTTTTCTTTTAAGAATAAGATGCTTTTGACTCCATGGAGAATATGGACGCGCTGTCTTGTTAATGGTAACAATTTCACTCTCTTCATCATGATATTGACTTGCAAAAAGATGCAAGGCCATCGCAATTGCGGCACAAACCTCTCCAGTCTCCTCGGTACCACTACTTTTCGCAACTAATGTAGTCTCTTCTAGTCTTTTAGCTTCTTCTAATTTAAGCTTCTTTTTTGAGCTAATATTATCTGCAAGGGTAAAACTTTTAAGAGAAAAGAAGATGAAGATTAAAGCTCCAAACACTACTGCCATCGCAACAATTGCCATTCCCATTCCTGTTGAATCTAATTCGCTAATTTGTTGAGACTTGGTTATTTTATCTTGCCACTCATTCGACTCTTTAGGAGTGTATCTCTCTTCAAAAATCCATTTAGAGTCATCATCTTGCTCCCTAGTAATGGATTGATCTTTGTCCTTTCCAAACGAAATATTATTCTTTAACTTTAACTCTTCAGGAATAATAACAAAATCAATTTGTGTTCTTCCATCCGCATCATAAAGAGCAATATAATTAGACTCCTCGAGTGTAAAGTTTAAATGAAAAATACCTCTAGAGGGTTTATCATCCGCAAAAAAGACTGCAAATTGTCTAGAAGGAATTAATGTCGTAGGACTTGTTCTAGAAATATAATATTTCTTCGGGTTGGTTGTATCATTGGTCAAATACATTCCCCCAATATTTACATCGTTGAAAGCCGAATTGAAAACTTCAATCCAACCACTCCGATATCCATATTGATCTTGATAACTGGAATCGTTTTTGACCATAAATTCATTGATCTTAATGAATTTTGCATATTGGCCAAATGCAAGATTAACAGAGAACACAATCGCCAATAGAATCAGAATTTTTAATTTTCTCATTGTCGTTTGCTTAATTATAAAGGTAAGTTATCGTGTTTTTTAGCTGGATTTTCCAAGCGCTTGTTTGCCAATGATTGCAATGATCTAATGATACGGAAACGAGTGTTACGTGGTTCAATTACATCATCGATATAACCATATTTAGCAGCTACATAAGGATTTGCAAATTTATCGCGATAATCAGCTTCTTTTTCATTAACGAAATCGTTGCGTTTGTCTATATCTTCAATTGCGTGAATCTCTTTGCTCATCAATACTTCTATCGCACCTTTAGCGCCCATTACAGCTATTTCGGCAGTAGGCCATGCGTAGTTGATATCGCCACGTAAGTGTTTAGAACTCATTACGCAATATGCGCCACCATAAGCTTTTCTTAAGATAACCGTGATTTTTGGAACGGTTGCTTCGCCATAAGCATAAAGCAATTTAGCGCCATGTAAGATAATTCCACCATACTCTTGTGCTGTTCCTGGTAAAAATCCTGGTACATCTTCCAAGGTTACAATTGGAATATTAAAAGCATCGCAAAAACGAACAAAACGAGCCGCTTTACGAGATGCGTTAATATCCAATACACCGGCCAAATATTTAGGTTGGTTGGCAACTATTCCCACTGAAATTCCATCAAAACGTGCAAAACCAATCACAATGTTTGGTGCATACGCTCCTTGAATTTCCAAGAATTCACCATTATCAACGATGGCATGAATTACATCTTTAACGTCGTAAGGTTTGTTAGGATTATCTGGAATAATGCTGTTAAGAGCATCTTCTAAGCGATTAATTGGATCGTTTGTTTTCATCAATGGAGCCTCTTCCAAATTGTTTGAAGGCAAATAGCTCATCAATTTACGAAGCAACATCAATCCTTCTTCTTCGCTATCTACAGCAAAGTGAGAAACACCCGATTTAGTACTATGAACGCTTGCGCCTCCAAGTTGCTCAGTAGTTACATCCTCGTTTGTTACAGTTTTAACCACCTTCGGTCCAGTTACGAACATATAACTTGTGTTCTTTGACATCATGATAAAATCTGTCAATGCTGGAGAGTATACAGCACCACCCGCACAAGGTCCAAATATCGCTGAAATTTGAGGGATAACACCAGAAGCTAAAATATTGCGTTGGAAAATTTCTGAATAACCTGCTAAGCTAGTCACTCCTTCTTGAATACGAGCGCCACCCGAATCGTTGATGCCAATAACAGGAGCACCTACTTTCATAGCTTGATCCATAATTTTGCAAATCTTATTTGCATAAGTTTCTGATAAAGAGCCACCAAAAACGGTGAAATCTTGAGAGAAAACGAATACCAAACGACCGTCAATGGTGCCATAACCAGTTACAACTCCATCCGAAAGAGGAGTCTCTTTTTCTAGTCCAAAATCAGTGCAACGATGAGTTACAAACATATCAAACTCTTCGAAACTGCCTTCATCCAATAACATGTTGATGCGTTCGCGAGCAGTCATTTTTCCTTGACTATGTTGCTTGTCGACACGTTTTTGGCCACCACCCAAGCGAGCTTGAGTCCTAAGGTCAAGTAATTCTTTTACTTTTTCCTGCATTGTCATAATTGAAACGATATTTAAATTATTACTATTATTTTTTATTTGGGTCTTCGCAAAGTTCGGTAAGAACTCCGCCGGTAGATTTTGGATGTAAAAATCCAATATTTAATCCTTCGGCCCCTTTGCGAGGGTTTTTGTCAATCAGTTGAATGCCTTTTGATTCCACTTCAGCAAGTGCTTCCGAAAGGTTTTCAACAGCATAAGCAATGTGATGAACGCCTTCTCCTTTTTTCTCGATAAATTTTCCAATAGCTCCCTCTGGGTCAGTAGACTCAAGGAGTTCGATTTTGGTTTGACCTATCATAAAAAAAGCCGTTTTCACCTTCTGGTCAACGACTTCTTCTAGGGCATAACATTCCAATCCTAATACATTTTCATAATATTTGATGGATTCTTCTAAATTGCGCACTGCAATTCCAATGTGTTCAATATGTGTTGGCTTCATTATATAAATGATTTTTTCAGTTTCTAACGTATAATATTCGTAAAACTCACCTCAAAAACAGAGATTCGTTTTAAAAATAGTTGTATTAAGGTGCAAATTTATGGTTTAGTTTTGGTTTAAACAAAGAAAAAAAGCTTATTGCTCCTTATTTTGAAACATTATAAAAAAGGAGTGCAAACTTTTTGTTGTTCACACTCCTTTTTTTAGGTAATATTTTAAGAATCAGTCTAGTTATTTTGGATCATATCCCCATTTGAGCAGAATTGCACCCCAGGTAAAACCTGCTCCAAAGGCAGATAAAATCAAATTATCGCCTTTATGCAGTTTGTTTTCCCACTCCCACAGACAAAGTGGAATTGTTGCGGAGGTAGTATTTCCATAACGTTCGATATTGATCATCACTTTATTTGGATCTAAATTCATCCGTTTGGCCACAGCTTCTATAATTCTATTATTTGCTTGATGAGGAACTAGGTAAGCGATATCATCTGCGGTTAGGTTATGTTTTTCCATCATCGCCACCGAAACATCAGCCATTTTAGAAACAGCCCATTTAAAAACAGGTTGTCCTTCTTGATAGATAAAATGCTCACGAGCATCTACTGTTTCGTGAGAAGCTGGTTTTAATGATCCTCCGGCTTTTTGATGAAGATGAACTCTTCCCACACCATCGGTATGCATCATGGTATCAACCACGCCTAAACCATCTTCGCTGGGCTCTAACAATACAGCTGCAGCTCCATCGCCAAAGATTGGACAAGTAGATCTATCGGTATAATCAACGATGGAAGACATTTTTTCGGCACCTACTACAATTACTTTTTTGTAATTACCTGTTTCGACATATTTTGAAGCAGTAGTTAATGCAAATAAAAACCCAGAGCAACCTGCGTTCAAATCGAAACTAAATGCATCTTTTATTCCCGCTTTATCAGAGATGATATTTGCGGTAGCAGGAAATTGCATATCGGGTGTAACGGTGGCACAAATTAATAAGTCAATATCTTCAGGTTTCGTTCCAGTTTTTTCAAGCAATCCAAGTACAGCTTGAGCACCAATGTCTGATGTAGCTTTCCCATCTTTTAGAATATGACGTTCCTTGATTCCGATTCTGGACATAATCCACTCATCGGTGGTGTCAACCATTTTACTCAACTCTTCGTTAGTAAGAATATAATCTGGCAAAGCTCCATGGATACCTGTAATGGATGCGGTGATTTTTTTCATTTTAGAACACTATTTAGATAACACTTCTATAAATCAGTTATAAATTATATTGCTTTTTAAAATATAACAGTATAATGAGCACAAAATTAGTTTTTTAATTGCACATGATATGCAAAAAAAAAGTTAAAATTATGATGTAAAAAAACAGAGAATAGCATAAACTAGTTTAGCACACTGATTGACATCAATGTGCTAAACTAGTTATTTTGAAAAGCAAAAACTATGCTGTTACCGCTTTATCAATTGCTAATTTTCCTCTGTAATATCCACACTCTGAACAAACTGTGTGATATAGTACTGCTGTTCCACAGTTAGAGCAAGTGCTTAATTGTGGAGCAATTGCTTTGTCGTGGGTTCTACGTTTATCTCTTCTAGTTGTGGACTGTTTGCGCTTAGGATGTGCCATGATTCTCTATTTTTAAATATTCAACAATTCTAATTATTATTCAAGTCTAAATTCTTTAATGCGTCCCATTGTGAGTTAGATTGAGGTTTTGAGTGCTCTTCAATTATTTTTATCATCTCTGGATCACATTGCGAAACTCCATCTGCATCTTCTGGATGAACATGTTGCATAGGCAATGCTAAGCTGATAAACTCATAAATATAATGGCTAAAATCAAATGTGTGTTCCTTAATGTCAATATTTACAAGCATCTCATCGTTAGACTCCGTTGGTTCAACAAGTTGTTTTACGATTAATTGCTCGTTGACATCAATAGGAAAATCAAATGTTTCTAGACATCGATCACACGTTAATTCAACCATTCCTTTGATATGAAACTGAAAAACCATCATGTTGATTTGTTTGTCTAAATCAATAATGACCGATAATTCTCCCTTTTCAATATCAGGAAACGCTGTATCTTCAAAGAACGAATCCGAAATTGAGTATTCAACCTGATGGGAACCCAGCGCCAATCCGCTAAATTGTAGTTTATATTGATTCCTAGTTTCCATTATTGCTTAATACTCGTTATTTTTTGGACTGCAAAATTACTCATTTTATTTTTACCTACCAACTATTTCTTGATTTATTTTAGTGAATCAACAAAAACATGTTGAAAAATAGTTCCAAGATTCTCAATTTTCTCTTTTTTGAAAGAAATAAGGGGTGTTTCGCACCTATTAAACAAAGTTATGATTATCTTTGCATAAAATAATACACTGAAGATGTTTGACGAATTAGATGACATAAATGATGGTTTGGAGTTGAACGACGACAAAGCCACTCTTCATGCCTTAGAAAAGTACAATGAAATGACCTCGGAGGGGAAGTTTCATTTTCTTGACAGTGAAGAGTATGAAATGGTTGTCGATCACTTTATCTCCGAAAACTCTCTTTCGAAAGCGGAGAGTGCAATCAATGATGCCTTGACTCAATATCCTAATCAAAAAGTTGCTTTTCAGTTGCGACGAGCTATCTGTTATGCCTCTTCTAATCGCGAACAAAAAGCGCTCGATATTTTATCCGAAATTGAGACCATTGAACCCGAAAATGCCGACATACTTCTTACCAAAGGTGCTATCTACAGTCAACTGCAACGATTTGAAAAGGCAATTGAGGAGTATAAAAAAGCACTCACCGATTACGACGAGTTAGACGAAATTTATTATAGCATTGCCCAAGAGTACCAAAATTTAGGGCAGACAGACAAAGCCATTGATTATTTAAAAAAATCTCTGCTGAGCAATGATGGCAACGAATCTGCACTTTTTGAACTGTCGATGGTGTACGAACTATCCGATCGATCGGAGGAAGCTGTTGAGTTCTTCAGCCATTTTGCGGATAAAAATCCCATGAACCATATTGCTTGGTTCTGTTTGGGAATGTCATACTCCAACATTGGTTTATACGAAAAGGCAATTCAATCGTTTGATTTCTGCATTGTCCTCGACGAATTTTTCTTATCTGCCTACCTCAACAAAAGTAATGCTTACAATTCGTTGGGAAATTACAATGAAGCCATTCAAAATTACAACGAATCTTTGAAAATTGATCCGGATAACAGTTACATATTATATTGTATTGGCGAAAACTACCTCGATTTATCTCAACTTGATTTAGCCGAAGAATATTTACTTAAAGCTCTCTCTATTAGTGATTTACTTTCGGAAGCGTGGGTGAGTTTATCTGCTGTTTACGAAGAAAAAGACAACTTTCCACAAGCCATCGAATGTCTTAAAAAAGCAATCAGTTTGGACGAAGAGAGTGTCGATTTTCATGCATACATCGCTCGTTTATATCACCTAACGAATGAAGTGCAATTGGCAATTTCTCACTATGATAAAGCGCTAAAAATGCTTCCCGAAAACATTGATTCTTGGTTTGATCTTGCCGAATTGTACTACAACGAATTGGAAGATGCCAAAACGGCGATGATGGTTCTTAAAGAGTGTTCGGTAAAAAATCCACTCGGCAAAAACGAAGTGCTTACTCGCATGAGTATTTACCAATTCTTATCTGGAGATATTCAAACGGCCGAACTATTATTGCTCTCTATCAACGACGACTCTTTTGACTTTATGGATCATGTTCAAAAATACGATCCAAATTTATTGAACAATGTTGAGTTTTGCAAAATAATTGAACGTATAAATAATTAACCCAAATATAAAAATAAAAATTTCTAGACAACTATGGGACTAACACAATGGATTGCCGACTTTGCAGTAGCAATGATAACAACTACTTCCTACCCAGGTATTTTCTTTTTAATGACACTCGAAAGCATGGTTTTCCCTATTCCCAGTGAAGCAGTAATGCCATTTGCTGGCTTTTTAATTGCCGACGGAAAACTCTCATTTACCTTAGTAATCGTGGCTGCAACATTGGGAAGCATCTTGGGTTCACTAATTTCATATGCGATGGGATATTACGGAGGAAAACCTTTTATTGATAAATTTGGGAAATATCTCCTGCTCGATTCGCATGATTTAGAAATTACCAATCGATTTTTTGCTAAAAGAGGCTCGTTGACTATTTTTATAGGACGTTTTATTCCAGTAATCAGACACTTAATCAGTATTCCAGCAGGAATGGGAAAAATGAATTTAATGAAATTCTCCCTTTATACCATTGTGGGAGCTGCTATGTGGAATGGCTTTTTAACCTACATGGGCGTGATTCTTAAAAACAACTGGCAATCGGTGATGAAATATAGTCACACCATCGACATTGTAGTTGTCGTTTTGTTTGCAGCTGTTGTTTTTTACTATGGGTATAAAATTTACAGTGCACGCAAAAAAGGCAAAGCCAAAATTTAAATGAAACTTTACGGACTGATTGGACAATCCCTGTCGCACTCGTTTTCGGCCAATTACTTTAATAATAAGTTTGTCCGAGAACAGATTTCAGTTTGTGATTATCAATTATTTCCCCTTCAATCCATTTCGGAATTGCCCAAATTATTGGAAGATCATCCTAACTTGTGTGGGTTTAATGTCACCATTCCTTATAAAAAAGAGATCTTTCCTCTGCTTGACGAGGTTGATCCCCTGGCGTTAGAAGTAGGAGCCGTAAACACAGTGAAGGTGATTTTGGAAAACAACAAGCGTATACTTATTGGATACAATACTGATGTGTTGGGTTTCGAATACTCAATTTTGCCACTGATTAAAAACAGGAAAAAAGCGTTGGTTTTAGGAACGGGTGGTGCATCGATGGCGGTTCTGTCCGTAATGAAAAAGTTGAATATTCCAGCCCTTTTAGTGTCCCGAAACAGCAACCAAAACTCCATTCAATATCAAGACATTGATTCAAAAATTATTGAAGAATACACCATCATAATCAACACAACGCCCGTAGGAATGTTTCCAAACTGCGAAGATGCTCCCGCAATTCCATATTCGTTATTAAATTCGAATCATTTATTGTTCGATTTGGTTTACAATCCTGAAGTTACGGAGTTTTTAAAACAGGGAATCTTGCAAGGGTGTGATGTGAAGAATGGGTCGGAAATGCTTCACATTCAAGCAGAAGAGGCGTGGAGAATATGGAATGGAAATTTGAGAGTGCTTTAAACCCTCAACCTCTGTATTATTTGACAAGAAATGGGGACGTGCCTAACAGGACTCGTTTTCATTTGTATCGCATATTTTTACCGACATTTTGTCTAGTTCGACTTGGCTCGTTTCGACAGGCTCAGCGCATCGCACTGCATCACACTGCATCTCCTGATGGGACATTTTAAAAATCTTAGTTGCTATTTTAACCACGATTTGACTGTCCATCAACAAGTTCGTATTTGATTACAGATCAAAAACTGCTGTAAAAGCAAAATAACCTATCTTTGCAAAATAATTGAGAAATATGAGTAAAAGAGATATTAGAAGTTTGTCGATGGACGAATTAAATGAAGCAATTGTTGCTTTGGATGAGAAAAAATACAGAGCCAAACAGATATGGGAATGGTTGTGGAAAAAAGGGGCAAATAACTTTGATCAGATGAGTTCGTTGCCTGTTGAATTCCGCCTAAAATTAAAAGAGGCTTTCGTTATTAAATCAATCGCCATTGATGTTGTGGTAAAATCGACAGATAAAACGACTAAAATCAGATTTGTGACCGAAGATGGTCATAAAATTGAAGGCGTTCTCATTCCAAGTTCTTCTCGAACTACTGCTTGTATTTCTGTTCAATCTGGCTGTCCACTTGGGTGTAAGTTCTGTGCAACAGGTCAGTTGGGATATAATCGCAACCTTACAGAAGGCGAAATTTTTGATCAAATCATGATTTTAAATCTTCTATCGGAGACTGAATTCAACAAGCCACTTTCTAACATTGTGTTTATGGGAATGGGAGAACCATTCTTGAATTATGAGGCTGTATACAAAGTAATTAAGCGAGTTACTTCTCCCGATGGTTTTGGAATGTCGCCCAAAAGATTAACACTTTCCACCTCTGGGTTGGTCCCCGAAATTATCCGTTTTGCCGATGATGATTGTGGGGTGCAGTTAGCTATTTCGTTGCATAGTGCCAACCAAGCTTACCGCGAAGAGATCATGCCAATTGCGAAAAAATATCCTCTTGGCGAACTTGTAAAAGCGCTTAAATATTATCACGAAAAGACAAAAGAACGAATTACCCTCGAATATCTGCTGATGGATGGCGTTAACGACACCTTGAATGATGCGCAAGAGTTGGCTCAGTTTTGCAAGAACTTTCCAGTAAAAATCAACTTAATTGCATATAACGAAGTTCCAGGAATTGATTTTAAAAAACCAATAGGTCAGACAGTAGGTGATTTTGCTGCATTTTTGGAGCAAAAAAATCTGATTGTGAACATTCGCAGAAGTCGTGGAAACGACATTGCTGCAGCATGTGGTCAATTAGCCAATGAAGAGCAACAAGAAGAGAGCAATTAGTGCTTGCTGAAAAAGTGCTTTTTTGTTTAAAAATGAGCCTAATGAATGTGATTGATTAAATTTTGTTTGATGAATATTATCCATATTTTACAAGGGTCCAACGAAGGTGATCGACTCAATTATTTGGACACTTCTGTCCAGAAAATAGAAGAAAATATTGGAAAAATTTCAAAATACTCCTCTATTTACGAATCTGAACCTTGGGGTTTTGAAACGAATCTTTGGTTTTTGAACCGAGTAGTTGTCGTTGAAACTTCTCTTGCTCCCGAAGTTGTCTTGTCTAAACTCCTAAACATCGAAACCGAATTGGGCAGGAATCGTTTTTCCGATGGAGTATATCACTCACGCACCCTTGATTTAGATATTCTGTTTGTAGGAAAAGAGATCATCTCTACCGCTAACTTAATTGTGCCCCATCCCCAACTTCAAAACCGAAGATTTACCCTTTTGCCTTTGGTAGAAACATCGCCCCTATTTGTTCATCCGAGTTTAAACAAAACCATGATTGAGCTTCTTGCTCAGTGCACCGACAAATCCAAGGTTCAAATTTTTCAAAAGAGCTGATTAATTAAACCGATTAAGGATGAAAAACTTCACACGCAAACAAATGAAGGTTTTTTTTAGCAAACCTCTAATTTGAATCAAATTCCAATTTATTCATTTACAGATAATTAGCAAATATCTTAATTTTAGAAACAGTATTTCTGTTAAACTAGAGAAGTTTTTTTGTACTTTGGTGCAACTAAAAACCAACAACTAGTGTCTATCTGTTGCGATTTAGCTCGATTGAATTTCAATATAACAGAGCCAACTTTAAAGGAGTATGTTCTATAATTTGATTAATTCACAGTGTTTTTATTTTCTACAAGATAGAAATAATAAATTATTGGGGATCTAATTTAATAAATATGAAGCTAATTATCAATCAATTAACTTTATCGCTTCGTAAAAAGGGTATTATTAAAAACTAGAAAAATGACTAAAATCTACCGAGTATTAACTATTGCAATCATGACAATTATTGTTTTTGCAAGTAGTTTTTCAACCGATGCTTCACCAGCTTATCCAGGATTAATCAGCTTTATTCAACCCGATGGCACTTCCCTTCGGATGTATCTGAAGGGGGACGAAAAGGTGAAATGGGGCGAAATGGAAGATGGTTACTCCATCATGTTTAACGATCAAGGATTTTACGAATATGCAGTTACAAATGGAAAAGGAGACATGGTTCCTTCTGGAGTTATTGCAAAAAATGCAGAAAGTAGAACTCCTTCAAATCTTGCATTTTTGTCGTCGGTTACCAAGCACAAAACATACAGTCTAAGCCAGATTTCGATAGCCAAGCAGATATGGAATATCTCCAACGAAGAGAAAAATGGAGCCAAAGCATTCCCTACTACTGGAAATAGAAAACTCATTTGCATCTTGATTGGATTTACAGATAAGGCATTTACAAAAACAAATGCCGATTTCAACAACTTGTATAATCAAATAGGATATAGCGCAAATAGTGCAACAGGAAGTGTGAAAGACTACTTTTATGAAGCTTCTTATACCCAATTTAATTTGAGTGTTGATGTTTTTGGACCCTATACCGCCTCAAATACGATGGCCTATTTCGGTGGGAACGATGCAGGTGGTAGCGATTTAAGACCTCGTGAACTTGCAGCAGAAGCCGTGAACCTAGCAGATGGCGCAGGTGTGAATTTTGCAAATTACGACAATGACAACAATGGCACCGTGGATGGCGTTTATGTCATTTATGCTGGATATGGAGAAGAGTCTGGCGCATCTGCAAATTGCATTTGGGCACATGCTTGGAATCTAGCTACAACGCTTACAAAAGACGCTAAAACCATTTCTAAATACTCCTGCTCCTCCGAATTTCAAGGGACTACTGGGACAACCATGACAAATATTGGCGTAATCTGCCATGAATTTGGTCATGTTTTAGGTGCCCCTGATTTTTACGATACCGATTATGCAACGGGTGGATCATACGATGGCACTGGTGACTGGGATTTACAAGCCGGCGGATCGTGGAATAATAACGGAATCACACCACCTCACCCCAATCCATATACGAAATGTTATATTTATAATTGGGCTGTGCCAACTCTATTAACTACAGGAGCTACAGTTACTTTAAATAATTCAACTCAAAATTCAGGTAGCTTTTATCGTTTTAACACAACCACTGCCAATGAGTATTATTTACTTGAAAACAAGCAGAAGATAGGATTTAATGCTTATGTTCCTGGAAAAGGACTACTGATTTATCATGTAGATCAAACATACACTACAACCAATTCAAGCAAGGTGAATGCAACTTCACATCAGGGGATGTATATTGTGCCAGCCACATCTACAACGGCAAATGGAATTGATGTAGCTGCTTCCTCGAAAGTTAATACTACTGGATGTCCATATCCAGGAACAGGAAATAAAACTACATTTACAGATGCCACTACTCCAAACTCAAAATCATGGGCTGGTGCAAATACGGCTAAACCAATTACCTCAATCACAGAAAATACCACAAATAAAACCGTTACTCTTAATTTTATGGGTGGTTATACCTGTACTCCTCCAACAAGCCAAGCAACTGCTTTTTCGGCAACAGCAATAACGAACACCACGATGACCGCAAACTGGACTCGTGGAAATGGGACTGCTGTAATGGTGGTAGCCAGAGCTGGAAGTGCCGTAAACAACGACCCATTCAATGGAGTAGTATATGCTGCCAATGCTGCTTTTGGAAGTGGTACTGAAATCGGAACAGGGAATTTTGTGGTTTTTAACGGCACTGGAACTTCTGTAAACATAACAAATTTAACACCTGGCACAACCTACTATTTTGCAATTTATGAACTAACGGCAGCTTCAAACTGTTTTAAAACACCTGGACTATTAGGTAATGCCTTGACAACAGGAACTGCCCCTTGCGTGGCATGTGTTCCAACTTCAACATCAGATGATGCTACTGGAGTTACCAATGTGACATTTAATACCATAAATAACTCATCTACAGGAGTGGATGCATATACAAATAATTCTGCTACAATTACCACTGTTAATAAAGGACAAACTTATCCGCTATCGGTTAAAGTGAATACTTTTGGCAATTATCTTGTCGTTACAAAGGCTTGGATTGACTGGAATCAGGATTGCACTTTCGACCCAGCCACCGAGGAGTATGTTTTAGGAAATGCAACAAATGTAACCGATGGACTTACGGCCAGCTCTCCTTTATCAATATTAATTCCTGCTACGGCATTAACTGGAAATACGAAGATGAGAATTAGAGCAACCTATAATGTTCCCCCAACTTCGTGCGGAGACCAAAGTTATAGCGAAGCTGAAGATTATACCTTAAATGTAGTTGCTGCAGGTTGTACTCCAGTGGCTATCACCACTCAACCAACCGCTTCACAAAATGCGTGTAACCCTGGCGGAGCCTCGTTTACTGTGGTGGCTGCTACAGGCACTGCACCGATTACCTATCAATGGCAATATTATAATGGAGCTACTTGGAATAGTGTTGTAAATGGAACTCCAGCAGGAGCAACCTATACTAACGGAACGACTGCAACCATGACCGTAGCTGGAATTACCGCTGTTGCCACACACCAATATAGATGCTACCTTACCAACTGCAGTGGCGCAAACAATGCAACCTCAACTACAGCTAATTTGATCATAAATGCTTTGCCAACCGCAGGAATCACAAACAATAGTGGTGGCGCTACTCAAGTTACTTGCGCATTACCAGCCATAAACGTAACTGCAACGGGCGGAACTTCTTACGCTTGGTCAGGTGGAAGTACTCCAGCGACTGCGGCAAATAGTTTTAACACTAACGCAACTTACACCGTTACCGTTACAGCTGCAAATAGTTGTACTGCAACTTCAAACATTGTAATTACTAAAAATATCACTGCACCAACTGCGGCAATCACAAACAATAGTGGTGGAGCTACTCAAGTTACTTGTGCATTGCCAACCATAAATGTAACCGCAACGGGCGGAACTTCTTACGCATGGTCAGGTGGAGCTACTCCAACAACTGCGGCAAATAGTTTTAACACCAACGCAACTTACACCGTTACCGTTACAGCTGCAAATAGTTGTACTGCAACTTCAAACATTGTAATTACTAAAAATATCACTGCACCAACTGCGGTAATCACAAATAATAGCGGTGGAGCTACTCAAGTTACTTGCGCATTGCCAACCATAAATGTAACCGCAACGGGCGGAACTTCTTACGCATGGTCAGGTGGAGCTACCCCAACAACTGCTGGAAATAGTTTTAACACCAACGCAACATACACTGTTACCGTTACTGGAGCAAATGGGTGTACTGGAACTTCAAATATTACAATCACACAGGATGCTTCGGCAGTTACAGCTGGAATCACAAATAACAGTGGATCAACTATGTTGACTTGTGCTTTGACTTCAATCAGTGTGACTGCAACTGGTGGAACTTCTTATATTTGGTCGGGTGGAAATACTCCTACTACTGCTGCAAATAGTTTTACAACACCTGCTACATATACAGTCACCGTTACTGCTGCCAATGGATGTACTGCCACATCGAGTATTACATTAACACAAGATGTTACTGCACCTACACCCGTAATAACAAATAACAGTGGCGGTGCTACTCAAGTAACTTGCGCACTGCCAACCATAAACGTAACTGCAACGGGCGGAACTTCTTACGCATGGTCGGGTGGAAGTACTCCAGCGACTGCTGCAAATAGTTTTAATACTAACGCAACTTACACCGTTACCGTTACAGCTGCAAATGGTTGTACTGCAACTTCAAACATTGTAATTACTAAAAATATCACAATACCAACCGCAGGAATCACAAACAATAGTGGTGGAGCTACTCAAGTTACTTGTGCATTACCAGCCATCAACGTAACTGCAACGGGCGGAACTTCATATGCTTGGTCAGGTGGAAGTACTCCAGCGACTGCGGCAAATAGTTTTAACACCAACGCAACATACACTGTTACCGTTACAGCTGCAAATAGTTGTACTGGAACTTCAAATATTGTGATTACTAAAAATATCACAACACCAACCGCAGGAATCACAAACAACAGCGGTGGAGCGACCCAAGTAACTTGCGCATTACCAGCCATAAACGTAACTGCAACGGGCGGAACTTCTTACGCATGGTCAGGTGGAGCTACGCCTACTACTGCTGCAAATAGTTTTAACGCTGCAGGAACATACACCGTTACCGTTACAGGAACAAATGGTTGCACAGCAACTTCGAGTATTACAATCACACAGGATGCTTCGGTAGTTACAGCTGGAATCACAAATAACAGTGGATCAACTATGTTGACTTGTGCTTTGACTGCAATCAGTGTGACTGCAACTGGTGGAACTTCTTATATTTGGTCGGGTGGAAATACTCCTACTACTGCTGCAAATAGTTTTACAGCACCTGCTACATATACGGTTACTGTTACTGCAACTGGTGGTTGCACTGCAACTTTGAGCTTAACCATTATACAGGACATCACAGCTCCATTAGCTATTGCATCGAGTAATAGTCCAATTTGTGTGGGTGGAGATTTGCTATTAAATACAAATAATAGTGGGACAGCTTATTCTTGGAATGGTCCAAATGGATTTAGTTCAGACCTTGAAAGTCCAATCCTAAATAATTCAACAATGGCCATTTCTGGGACGTATAATGTAATTGTAACTGGTTCAAATGGATGTACATCATCGGCACAAACAATCGTAGTTGTTAACTCCACACCAATCGCACAATTCTCATACATCGCCAACGGATTGACTGCTACGTTTACCAATAGTTCGACAGGAGCATCATCCTATAATTGGGACTTAGGTGGAATTAACACAACCGATGCAAGCCCAATATACACCTTCCCTTCAGATGGGCAATATACGGTTTCTTTAGTTGCAATTGGGACAGGTTGTACCGACACCATATCTCAAATAATCTCTGTTGCCGAAGTTGGAATTGCAACCAATGAAATCAATAACATCAATATTTATCCTAATCCTGCAAAAGAAAAACTAACCATTCATTGGAATAAAGTTTCACAAAACGGATCCTTACAAATATTTGATGTTACAGGAAAATTAATCGTGAATTCAAAAATCTCAGGACAACAAACGGAGATAAACACCTCTAATTATCCTGCGGGTTGTTACCACTTAAGAATTATTATAGACAACAATGTGATGAACCGAAAGTTTATGGTTGAATAAACGTAAAAGCAATGATTAAAAAAGGCTGTTGAAAAAACTTCAACAGCCTTTTTTGGAGAAGAGATGAATTTTGCCAGAATTAAGTTTTTAAGTTTATTCGTTATCGCTCTTTACAAAGTCCAATCCGTTTGCTTTGAAACACTTACCACGGGTTTTGATCTCAAAGCTAGTTTTCTCTCTTTTGCCTCACAAACCTCCATATCTATTTACAATGGATCGAACCAATTGGTAATTTGGCTCAACCGATATAAATATTTTGGCAATTGGCATTGTTTACCACGGAGTTGCATTTCCAGTTATCTTTAAAATCTTGCCAAAACGAGGAAGATCAAATACGCAAGAACGAATAGATATTGTGCGCTGTTGTTATTATCGTATTTGTATGGGCTACAAAGTTGAATTATTCTTGCATCAAAATATCAAAGAAATCAGGTTTCTAAATCATGGTTATCGAGCAAAGAGTTTTGTTGAATATGGCTTAGAATATATCGCAGTATTGGCAACTGGGCTTTATTATTTTTCAATCTCACTTAGATATCCAATTATCACGAAAAATATCAAACATAAAATACTAACAATTAGAATGAAATTATTTATTAGAACTCCTAATCCTGCAAATCCATATACTCCTGAACTTCCCTTGTAGCTTTCAATTTCAAGTCTTGGGTTTGCCATATTTAATAAACTATCTGATTGAATTATAGTCATTCTTACAGTCATATTTTCGCAGCTAAAGTTACTTAAAAGACCTAAACGATATCTGCCACGTGATATTGGACAATCTTTCAAAATTGTTTCATCAGAATCATTGACATATTCATGTAAAATGAGCCTATTTAAAACTTTGTCTTTATTTTTGGCGTATGCATTTGTCTTAAAAATCAATTTACTCTGATTAACATCAATATTGTCATCGAAATTTATTGACAACAATAACAGTTCATTATC
>JBBRGJ010000015.1:0-34124 GCA_038240835.1 Bacteroidales bacterium
GTATCTTTGTTGCGCAGCATATTGTTTTGTTTTAGTTTTGCGACACAAAGTTACTAAATATCAGTGACTTATCAAAATAAATATGCTGCTTTTTTAATGAAAATCAAATAGTTAACTCACTTGCGAAAGTTGAGTAATAAGTCAACCCAACCCCCCTCACGCCATCAATTAGAGTATCTGGGCACAAGCGAACGTTCTTAATAATCAAAG
The DNA here is from genome assembly GCA_038240835.1 of Bacteroidales bacterium. Classification (GTDB taxonomy): domain Bacteria; phylum Bacteroidota; class Bacteroidia; order Bacteroidales; family WCHB1-69; genus JBAXTE01. Next base: position 211 of record JBBRGJ010000015.1, read on the forward strand.
AGTCGTTTTGAGAAAACGTTTTACTAAAAGAGAGCAAGAAGATAAAACTCAACACGAACAGTTTTTTTAAGATCATATTTCAATTTTTACAAAAAACAAATATACATAAAATAAAAAAGCCGTTAGACAATCCAACGGCTTTTTTTTATATTAAATTCTAATCTTATTTAGCAACGCGTTCGAGCCATCTAAGCATAAACACCATTGTAAACATAGAGATAAGGCAAGCGATCACGAAAACTGACCAAGTCATCCAAATTGGAATACTTTCGTAAAGAATTGCGCCGATAAACAACAATTGGTTACCAATAGCAGTGGCGCCAAGCCATCCACCTTGCATAATACCTTGGTATTGAGGAGGAGCAACTTTAGACACAAATGATATTCCAAGAGGGCTGATAAATAATTCAGCAACGGTAAGAATAAAGTAAGTACCAATCAGCAAGAATGGAGTTACTTTAACCGCAGAAGCACCAGTAGCAACCACTTCGGAGTGTAGAGGCAAGTTATAGAAGTATGAACCTAACGCCATTACGACAAATCCTAATGCAGCGATGAACATACCAATTGCAATTTTGCGAGGAGTAGAAGGTTCTTTGCCACGAGCACGTAACCAACCAAACAAGGCCAATAATACAGGAGTTAGGAATACAACGAAGAATGGGTTAATAGATTGGAAAATCTCAGCCCCTTGAATCGTCAAACTGCCAATATTAATTTTAATCAGACTTAAGTCGGTGTATTCTTTTGCAAAGAATGTAAGCGTTAATCCATTTTGGTGGAAAGAGAACCAGAAGAAGATAACAACTGCAAATACTGCGAACAAAGCGTACATACGTTGTTTAACCTCTTTAATATCCATTTGAAGAGCTTCAGTATCAACAGCTTTTTCACCAACCACTACTTTTTTTGCATTTGGTAAATGTTTTTTATTCACTAAGTAAATCACAAGTGAAATTGCCATTGCAAAAATAGCAACACCAAAAGCATAATGGAACCCAGTATTAAAAACATTCAAATAGTCTTTTGCAAAAACACTTAAATCAGCAGCAGGAACAGAGCTAACTTCTTTCACCAAGGTATTCATCGTTTCTTGAGCCTGAGGAGTGATAGTGCCTTCTAAATAAGAGTGACACAATGCAGGAAGATCAGAGCTATATCCATATCCGTTTGATGACAACCACCAGTTACGAACACCAACAGCTGTAAATGGAGCAAAAATTGCACCTACGTTGATAAACATGTAAAACAAAGAGAAACCTGAATCACGCATTTTACCAAATTTTTCGTTGTCGTACATTTGGCCAACCAATGCTTGTAAGTTTCCTTTAAACAATCCATTACCGAATGCTATAACGAACAATCCCAAACAAGTTAAAATAATAAAAAGAGTCTTGTTCGGCGTTGGTGTTGGCGTTGGAATTGCAATGAGCAAATATCCAATCGACATCACAATTAAACCAGTAAGGATAGTTCCTTTGTAGTTTCTGGTTTTATCGGCGATTATACCTCCAACAAATGCTAAAATGTAAATTGAAAAATAGAATGTTGAGTAAATATACCCAGCATGTTTACCATCCAATCCAAATTTTGCCTGAAGAAATAGTGCTAAAATGGCCATCATCGTGTAGAAGCCAAAGCGTTCGCCCATATTAGCAAGAGCTGCAGCTAATAATCCTTTCGGGTGATTTTTAAACATAATTTTCTGTTTTTGTTTGTATTTATTTTTATTTATTTTACTATTTGGAGCAAATATAAGACAAAAAAATGAAATAATTTAGAGAAACCACCAGCCTATTGAAAATATTCTAAATTCTCGCTTCTGAAGTATAGGTTCCTTGAGGAATTCTAGATAGCAGGGGGGACGCGGATGACGCGGATTTTTTAGGATGAACGCGGATTTTTTTTTCGAGAATAAAGAAATCTGCGTAAATCATAACAATCTGCGTCATCTGGGTTCTATGGATTCTATTCTCATTCTGTTCTACAAAAAATTCAACAATTTATCAATTGAAATAGTATTCGCACAATTAAAATGTTTTTCGGGACATTCGTTGTGTCCATGGAGACCACACGGGCGGCAGGTGAGAATTTCTTCTGTTTGCACTACGGCACTATTTTCTGTTAGGGGCAAAAATCCAAATTCGGGGACTGTAGAGCAAAAAACGGCCACCACCGGAGCTTTTACAGCACATGCTAAATGCAAAGGTGCCGAATCGTTTACATAATTCATTTGTGCATCACGAAGCAATGATGTAGATTCTAAAAGGCTTAGTTTGCCACAAAGGCTCATCACATTCGACTGATTTACAGCACCGATAATTCGTTTGCAAACTTGCTCATCATTTTTTGCTCCCAGCAAGTAAATCTGAAAATCGGCGGGAATTGCTTTTATCAGTTCCACCCATCTATTTTCGGGAAACTGTTTGGTAAACCACAATGAAGTGGGCGCAATGCAGATGTACTTTTTTGTTTTAAACTGCGATGTAACAGCATCATCATGGGTAGATGGATATAAATGGGTAAGTGCATAATTAGAATCAGTAATCGACGCAATCAGCTGATGATTCCGTTGCAGTTCATTTGGCGAACCAGGAAGATTCTTAATTACATGGGGAAATCTTTTGCTAAAGAAGATTGAAAATGGATTTTTAGAAAACCCAACCGTTTTTTTAGCTCCACTAAAAGCAGTGATTAAACCACTGGAAGCAAAACGCTGAACATTAACAACATAATCATATTTCTCTTCTCTAATCTGAAAAATAATTCTCAATAAGTTTTTATACTTTTCATTACTCTTGTCCCACACATACAATTTTTTCAGAAATGGATGTGCTGTAAACAGCGATTGATTGCCATTTTTTATCAATAGATCAATAGAGGCATTGGGATAGAACTGATGCAACTTTTCGAGTAAAGACGTAACCAAGATTACATCTCCGATGGAAGCAGTTTGTATGACAAGTATGTTTTTCAAATTGATTATTTTAAGGCAAAACTACAAATAAATTTAGAAAAAGCAATTTCTTTACTCAGAGGAGTAGGAAGGCATTTGCATTTGTTTTTTAGGATATTTCAATCCAGATAGCGCTCTTACGTGGAGTGTAATTTCCCAAAAGCCGGTAAGCGTATTCCGATAGGCGATCCAAGGGGCATTGTAACCGAAACTAATACCAGGGGAGAATTTAGGCATATCTAAGTAAACGCCACCACGAACCACACCTCCCATTGAGATGACAAAATTTCCCTGCGAAGTATTCATCGTACTTAGTCCCAGACTCACATTGCAGAAAGGGTGATATCTTTGGATTGTGAAATATCTACTTAAATTAAGAAATAGAGAGTTTAGATGAATATCTTGCTCTTCCAAGTTGTTGTATGCATTTGCAAAATGAGTTGAAAGTTCGGCTCCAATAATTAGAGAATCAAGTCCAAACCAATTATGATTCCATGTAGTTTGTCCTGTAAGGTAAAAGGAAGCGCCCGGGAAATGTGTATTTTGAACATTAAAATGTTTTCCTCCACTAGGAAACCCCATTCCTATTCCAGCGTCGAACCAAACAGGCAGTTGTGCATTTACTTTTACCCCAGAAAAAAGAACAATTAAAAGTAAACTAAAACCAAAAAATCGATTTTTTTTCATAAAAAAAAATTACAAAAAAGAAGGCCAAAAACCTTCTTTTTATTGATATTTTATTTGAATATCTAATTATCTATAAGACGATAAATTAAGTTCTACAGGAGTAACTGAGAGCACAGGAATATCAGAATTAAAGACGATATCCATGGCAGTTTGACCAATAAAGAATCTCACTAATTTGTTTTCTTGTTGCGTCATAATTACAATTATATCACCTTTTTTCTCTTTTGCAAACTTCATAATAAGTCCACCCAATGTATCTTCTTTTTCATCTCCAAAAACGAAATCAGCGGTACAGTTATCGTAATTTTGAGAAATAAATTTATGAACCACATTCATTTGAATCGTCAATTTTTTGACAATTTCAGGATCATTGGTTAATAATGCAGATACAATTTTAATTTTAGCGTTATGAATGCGAGCAAAGCGAATGGCTTTCGCTACCTTTTGTTGAGTTTCTTTAGACAAATCTAGTGGAAGTATGATGGTTTTAATATTTGGAGATATTTTTTCGCTAACGGTGAGAACGGGAACAGCGGAAGCTCGTATAATTCTGGAGGTGTTTGACCCTAAGAATCCAACATGTTCTTCAAGATTGCTACTATTGCTTCCAATCACAATTAGCTGTGCATTGAGACTGGTGGCAACTTCTACAATTTTATCGTACGCTTTTCCTTTAGAAATCATTGCTTTAACGACCACGCCCGAATCTTTTTTATCTTCAATTAATTGGTCTAATTTTGCCCATATTTGTTTTTCAACCTTGTCGCGAATAAGATCATTCTCTTCAGCGGTGAAAATTTCAGTAATAAATCCGAAGGTTTTATTGTCACTATGTATCACATAAAGTAGCATAATTTCGGAATCACCTTGTTTAGAAATTGCGATAGCTTGATCTAAAGCTAAAAGAGAACGAGTGGAAAAATCAGTAGGGACTAGAATTAAATTTTTTGGCTGCATAATGTTTTCATTTTAAAAGTACCATTTCATATATATACAAAATTACGAAAAATAATCAGCAAGTTAACATTTAAATCGATAACTTTGTTGTTTAGTATTGAAAAATATTTTTTTTTATTATATTTGCTTAACAAAAAACAAACTTATTATGAGTATTAAAATATCAGAATTACCTCTTCAACCAAATGGAAACATTTACCATTTGAATTTAAATCCTAGTGAAATTGCTGACACTATTATCTTAGTTGGTGATCCTAGTAGAGTAGAAAATGTATCTTCAAAATTTGACACCGTTGAGTTTAAACGCTCAAATCGTGAGATAAACACCCATACAGGGACAAAAAACGGCAAACGAATTACGGTATTATCCACCGGAATGGGCACAGATAATATCGACATCGTAGTCACCGAATTGGATGCATTGGTGAACATCGATTTTGAAACTCGAAGTGTAAAAACAGAACGCCGATCATTGAATTTGATTAGACTTGGCACTTGTGGCGCATTGCAACCAGAAACAGATGTAAACACTTTTGTGGCGTCTGCTTATGGATTAGGGATGGATGGATTGATGTGGTTTTACGACACACCCGAAGTAGACAATTCAAAAATGACCGCTGCTTTAAAAGAACACACCAATTGGAATACAAATTGGCCATCACCATACATGGTTGAAGCATCGGCGATGTTGTTAAAAAAAGTAGCATTCGACATGAAGCATGGGATAACAGCTACTTCTCCAGGTTTTTACGGACCACAAGGTCGCGAAGTCAGACTTCCTGTGGCCCGTCCGGATATGAATGATTTGTTTCAATCGTTTAAATACGAAGATTTTCAAATTACAAATTTAGAAATGGAGACATCCGCATTGTACGGATTAAGCAAAGCAATGGGTCACAATGCGCTAACCGTTTGTGTTGCCATTGCAAACAGAGCAACCAAAGATTTTAGCAAAGATTATCATCCTGCAATGAATTTGCTGATAGACACCGTATTAGACCGATTAACAAAATAGGAAGATGCTAATTGAAAAAGAGATTATTTCGTTAATAAAGATGTTAGATGATCCAGATGTTTCCATTGCGGACAACATTATTACAGCCTTATCTAACACCGATAAAAAAACCATTCCGTTGATGGAAGATATCTGGGATTTATCATTGGACGAATTAGTTCAGGAGAGAATTACCTTTATCACCTCAACGATTCGGGCGAACGAAGCAATCTCTTTTTTTCAACATTGGATCACAGAACCCGAACCCAAAGTATTAGAAGCATGGTTTTGCATCAACGAAATATGCAATAATCACTTCGACTTAGAAGAGGTATTAGATTTTATCAATAAGTTGAGATTTGATGCTTGGAAAGAGATGAATGACAATCTTTCTACACTCGAGAAATGTAATATTTTAGCATTTCTTTTTCAAAAACGGATAAAATTCAGTACTACATTACCCAAACAAGACCCAGCATTTTCATACTTATTCCCACGGCATACAACGGAGGATGAAGAACCGGCATCTCAGACGGCTGCTGGTTTGTTATTTCAAGAGGTTGCTCGATTGTTGGACATTGATCTATTTGGATTAAATGTGTTTGAATATGCAGTATTGGGATACTTGAATCCGGAAGTATTAGAAAAAGAGACGCCAAAGACAGACGATGTTTTATTTTATTTGATTTTTAGCGATAAAATATCCTTTGTAGGAAACCATCAATTGGATTTTGGGAATAAAGATAAAGATCTTCCCACGTTTAAAATAGCAACTCCTGCAGAAATTATTGGAAAAATTCTCTACGGACTTATTCGGTCATACAGACAAGATGGGAATGAATATTTGGAGAAACTTTGTGTGAAGATTTACGAAATAATTACCTAACGTGACTTCTAAAAAAACATTTTCACAAACCCTATACCGAATAAAAGTTAGAGATTAACAGTTGTCTACTTACAAAACTTTGAAAAAAGTCCAAGTTTATAGACATTAAAAACAAACATATTACAATTCCCTTTAATCAATTTTGATTTCAAAAATGTTTTCCAGCAGGAGAAACAGAGATTAAAAAGAGGTCTGATTTTATATTTTTTGAGTTTTACAAATGCTTTAAGCAAATCGATATCGTTGACAAAACCAGGCTCAAAATCAAGTTTTTGGGCAATTTTACACAAATTTTCCACCCCTTGCTCCGTTTTTAGCAGAAACAGAGCATTATCCTCAACATCCCCATTCAACACTGGATTTTCGATGTGAGTAATTTCAATTCCATTCAATTTTAGATAATATCCCAAAAGCGTATCCTCGTGACCGTAACCCGCCAATGTTTCGTCAAAAGGGATTCGTTGAAACAACGACCGATGAATTAGAAAATTATTTGTCATAAACGATTTGTTCGGATTCATCTGCCTCACCTTTGCCGACTGACACTCACGTTCCAATCCGTACGTCCATCGCAAAAGATGATTTACATCAGGACGAGCATCTGGATAAACCCTTCCGCCACAGACCACAAGACTCTCTTTTTCAATTGATTCAATATAATTCAACAAAAAATCGGGATCTACAACCATAGAATCACAATCGAGAAAAAGCAAATAATTAAATGTAGTGTGACTCAGAAAAAGGTTTCTAATTCTGGCTCTTCCAATGTTTTCAGGTAATAAAATATACTTATGTTGTTCGCAAACCTTCTGATTGATATTTCTAAAATCATCCGAAGAGCAATCGTCTATCAATACCAACTCGCACGAAACAGCCACTGAGTTCATTTGGCGAACCAGTTCTTGAACCAATGAATTAACATCAAAGTTGAATATAGGGATGCAAATGGATATCATAATAATATGAATGTATTCGTTGCAGAAAATTCTTCGAGCAAACTTTCAAGTTTTTCCTTTTCATTATCCCAACAGAGAATTTCGGCCGTAGTTTTTGAATTTTGTTTATATTTTTCGAGTAACTCAGGATTAGAGAGCATCTGTTGGATATGATTTGCAATTACTTGCGCTTTATGTTCTTCGAGCACCTCTCCTACCTGATATTGATTCACAACAGAAGCGACCTCAACCAAATCAGAAGCCAACACCGCAATTCCAGCCTGAATGTAATCGAATAATTTATTCGGTAGACTAAATTCATAATTGATATTCAATGGTTTATCCAACGAAAGTCCGATATCCGCCACCGATGTATATTTTCGCAATTGGTCAGCAGGAACTTTTCCAACAAACCAAACCTTATTAGAAAGTTCATTTACCATTACGTACTCCTTCAGTTGAGGGACCACATCGCCACTTCCTACAATCAGAAGAATTGCATTATCTACCCATTTCATAGCCTCCACAGCCTCTTCGGCTCCTCTATGAACATTGATTCCAGCACCTTGCAAAATCACAATCTTTTGATCCTCGGGCAAACCCAACTCAGCTTTTGAAACCGTTTCGGAGTGAACAATTTTGATGGGAACATTTCGAACCACAGTAACGTGGATATGATATTTATCTCGAAAAAGTTTGGCAATGGATTCATTCACCGTAATCATCGATTTAAGTCTCGAGAGACAAAACTCTTCAATCCATTTCCAAGTATTTTTCACAAATGGGCGTCCCTGAATTTCGGGAACTTCGGTAAAATACTCATGACTATCGTAGACAAGAGGTTTTCGTTTAAGTTTGGAAATCAAAAAATTAGGGAGTAATGTATCCAAATCATTCGAAAAAAACAGATCACAACGAGTAAAAAGCAGAAAGAAAAAAAGTCGAATATTGTAGACTGCATAAAACAGAGCACCACGATTAAAAAGAAGTTTAAATCTCACGCATCGATAATCTCTATTAATAGGCAAACTATTTGGCAAAACTCTTCCCACAAGCATCACTTCCCAGCCCATGTTGCGCAAAACGCTACAAGAGCGAGCTACTCGTTGGTCCGTTGCCAAATCGTTCGTTACAGAAACTATTACTCTTTTTTTGCGCACACAATCAGTTATTAATTCACTTTTAAAAACAATATTTTTAAAACAATATTGCTTAGCCTATAGTGCAAAGATACAAATTAGCCTCGATTTGAAACAATTATTATTGAAAGTCAAATAAAAAAATCAAAATCGTTATCTTTGCAAAAAAACAACGATGCACATCCTCGAAAACTATAATTTAAAGCCACATAATACTTTTGGATTTAGCGCTATTGCGAAGCAATATGTAGAAATAAGTTCAAAACAGGACCTTTTAGAGTTGTGGCAGACTGGAGCTTTTACAAACAAACCTTATTTTATTTTAGGCGGAGGCAGCAATGTTTTGTTCACCAAAAACTTTGACGGTTTAGTGGTTCGGATGATCAATCAAGGATTTGAACTATTATCAGAAGATGAATCGATGGCGACCATTTCTGTGGCTGCTGGCGAAAATTGGGAAGATTTTGTCGATAAAATGGTGGATTTAAGCTACGGAGGCATCGAAAACCTTGCATTAATTCCTGGATTATGTGGAAGTAGTGCCGTGCAAAACATTGGAGCTTACGGAGTTGAAATATGCGACAGGCTTCTATCCGTTCACTATTTTGATCTTGAAACTGGACAATTTTCAGTGATAGAAAAAGAAGCTTGCAACTATGGATACCGAGATAGCATTTTTAAACACGAATTAAAAAACCGTGTAATTATCACAAATGTCGTTTTACAACTCACCAAGAAACACCAATTAAACACCAGTTACGGAGCAATTTCCAACGAACTAACTCGCAAAGGAATAGTCAATCCAACAATATACGACATTTCGGAACTGGTAAAAGAGATTCGTCAATCAAAACTCCCCGATGTAAAAGAGATTGGAAATGGTGGAAGTTTTTTCAAAAATCCAATTGTAAGCCAAGAACATTATAACAAAGTAAAAGAAAAGTTTCCACAACTTATCTCCTACCCTGCAGAGAATAATCAGGAAAAACTAGCAGCCGGCCAGTTAATAGAGTTATGCGGGTGGAAAGGGAAACAAGTTGGCAATGTTGGAGTTCATGCAAAACAAGCCTTAATTTTGGTTCATTTTGGCAATGGCGAAGGCAAAGAGATCGTAGATCTTTCAAATGCAATCATAGCGGATGTTTGGGAAACTTTTGGCGTAAAACTTTCACCGGAAGTGATTTTTATCTAGTCAAAAGTCTGTAAAGTCGAAAGTTTGTAAAGTTTAAAAAGTCTAGAAAACTAAGGGCTCACTTTCCGAAGAATTCGATTCAATACTTTGAGACACTATAACATCTTGTACTTCACCGTTTACCCTTCACCTTTTTTTCCACCACTAAGGCATTTATCTAAAAACTTAACGCTAGACTAAGGCATTTATCTACCAGCTTGCTAGGTAGAAGGAAACTTCTTAATTGACTTCGTCGGACTTCGTTTCTGTCTTCTTAACTCTTCCTTCTTAACTCCCCTCAGAAATCTAGAAATTGCCTAAACACCTCTTGGAGGTATGAGCGACCATCTTTTATAGTTTTTTCTTCTTCTTTGGGTTCGATTTTTTTGTCTAAGAATTGATTTTGGAAGTGACTATAGACAAAATAGCCCACTGGGGTTTTCCATCCTAAACCATCATTTGATTCGAAATAAGCAAATTGGGGAGTATAGGGATTAAACAAGTTTTTGGACCAAGGAAAATCTTTGGCATTAATTTCTAATTGATGTAACAACGAAGCAGGCAAGTCCGTTTGAGAAGAGATATTACTCATTCTCAACCCTTTATATTCATTTTTAATTACTGGACCGAACCATAGCATGGGAATGCGGTGATATTCAAATGTTTGTAGTGGATTCTTGTGGTGCGAAACATGGCTGTGATCGGCGACAAGAATAAAAAGTGTGTTGTTGTACCAAGATTGTTTTTTAGCATCTTCAAAATATTTCCCCAGTGCATAATCGGTGTACCAAGCACTGTTTACAAACTCAATTTCGGGAATATCTTTTTGAATTTTATTTTTAATAGGCTGATCATAAGGAGAGTGGGAACTCATGGTAAACAAAGAGGTGAAAAATGGCTGAGGCTCATTCTTTAAATCCGAAATAGAACGTTGGAACAAATACTCATCGTGCACGCCCAATTTACCTTGGGGAACAGAAGCCTTAAAATCTTTCCCTTCCACAATTCGATGAAACTGATTATACATGATGTACGACTTAATATTTCCATAAATCAGCTGTCCCCCAAAATAAAAAGAGGAACGGTAACCATTTTCATTCAATTTTTTGGTCAAGCTAGGGAGGCTATTGTACTTTTCGGGATGTTCGGTTAATGTTGTAATTGGAATAGCCGGAAAACCACTAAAAATGGAAGCCATTCCCTGCTGAGATCTATTTCCACTACTGTACAAATTATCAAATAAGATCCCCTCCTTAGACAACCGATCAAAGTTTGGTGTAATATTTAAAGAATCACCCAGTACTCCGACCAAATCTGCCGACCAACTTTCTAAAATAATCAATACGATGTTCGGGCTTTTGGAATTCAACACTAAGTTTGTCGTATCTTTTTCAACAGAATGGATATTGGCAACCGTTTTTTTGGCCATTTCATCAGGATATACCTTAAATGGGTTACCTTTCAACAGAGATTGCATATCAATCATATTTTGAAAAAGATTCCATCCAGAATTTACCGCAGCATCATTGAGGGAGATATTTTTAGAATACCACGATTGACTTTGAGAAATAGGTACCGACATAAAACCACCTCTCATAAAATAGAACGTTACAATTGGCATTATGAGAATAAAAGCGATTTTGCAATACCATTTACCCACGAATGGCGTAGAGGTAAATTTATAATATTTAAAATACAACCAAATCCAAGCAGCGATCAAACACAATGCACCTAGCGATAAAAGGATAAAAGTAACGGATGAAATAGAGTTGAAAATTTCTTGTGGATGTTGGAAATAGACCAATGCTTTATAATTAAGTTTGGTTCTCCACTCATTATAAATCCCAATTTCGCCCATGGCCACAAAAGAGTAAACCACAATAAACAGAACAGTAAAAGAGTGAATAATGATTGCCAACCACTTTTTGGGGTAGAAAATATGGACAAAACTAATAATCATTGGAATGACAACAATGTAGGCTGCCATGGACAAATCCAATCTAACTGCGTAATAGAAAGTAGAAAGAGCTTCACGAGCTTGATTAATTTCGGGAACAGTTAGTTTGAGGTAAACCAACACGAACAGCAACCGATAAAATGCGAACAATAATATCCAAAAAAGCCAATACTTAAGAAATCTTACAACAAAGTGATGCATTTAAAATAGATTAATAAAGTACAAAAATACATCTTTTTATGGAAAAGCAGACAGTTCAGCAAATAAGAGCCATTTGAAAACAGAAAGTTTATCTAATTAAGGTCAAACGATCTTGTTTTAGAAGCACTTTCATTTTAGAGTTTGCAGTTTCGCCCCAAATTTGGTATACATATATACTCACGGGCACTTTTTGATTTTTATAAGTCCCATCCCAGCCTTCTGACCAGTTTGTTGATCTAAACACCACCTCTCCCCAACGATCGTAAATAATCAATTCATATTGATAAATCGGCACACCATAGGGTTTGAATATATCGTTAAAACCAGTCATATCAGGCGTAAAGGAGTTTGGAATCCACCAATCGCAGAAACCAGCACCAATATTTATAGTATCCGAAAAGCTACAAACTCCACGACTTATATTTAGCACATATTCACCGGCAGAGTTAATATCCAACTTATTGGAGGTGTAGCCATTAGACCACAAAAAGGTAAAACCATCCTCAAAAGGAACTCCGATTTGTATTGGATATTGATCGCAGACAATGGTGTCGTATCCCAACGAGAAGTAAGGAATTAAATCCACTGCTACAATTACAGTATCTGAAGCAGTTCCACAAATATTAGTCACAGAAGCGATGTACTGAGTCTGCTGCGTGGGAGATACAATTGGTGTTTCGCCAACGAGTCCTTCCCAAATCAAAGGTCCTGTCCCAGTGCCATACAAGGGAACCGTTCCCCCTTCGCAAATAATAGTATCAGATCGCAGATTAATGCTCACATTGGATTTCACCAATATAACAGTATCAGTAGCAGTATAATCACAGGCATCAGTCACTTTAAAAACGTACATACTTACGCTATCTGTAGGTAAAACGGACTGAGTTAGATCGGTCACTCCACTATCCCATAAATATTGTAACGGAGGCATCCCGCCCTCTACTTGAGCTTCCATATTTGCAGTCATTCCATTACAAACAAGAGTATCCGATACGACTTCTAAGATAAGAGAATCTCTATTAATGATATTGATAGAAATAGTGTCAAAAATATCAAAACACAACGAAGTTTTAAGAATAAAAAGAATGGTTTCAGTAGGTTCCTGAATTAAATCATTAATTGGGTGAATAACAATTGTAACGGAATCACTTCCTGCTGGGAATATAATATAATCAGGATCATAAGGATTGAGTGTATAATCCAAATTTCTAGTAGCGCTGCCCGACAGATAATAATCCAATGGATAGTCATAACTAGGGACGAAAGGCATTTTTATGGTCAATTGTGCATCACTACAACCTTCTATAGAATTTCCGGGACTAATATCAGAAAGGAAAGTGGGTGTAATAAGAACCCGTGGACTTGTAAAACTATTTGCTTCCAGAAACACACCAGAATCATAAATTCCATCACCAACATCCCCAATAGCTAATTTTATATGATATTGAGTACAAGGCACCACGCGCGCCCAAGCAGTCAGCACCACAGTTCTACCATCATAAGCAAGTGTAGTACTCGAATTATTAGCCACATAATAACTCATGTTAGTATGATCATTCACGTTATTTATAGAAACCGGAGTGTTGGTATTTGGAATTAGAGCAATATTTTTATTGCTATAATTACCACCTGACGGATTAGCACCCGAAATAAAGAATCCGAAAACATCATTGAAAGTGCCTCCGACAAATTCTGGATACTCCTCGCTGGCAAAAATATATCGAAAGCGCACCGTATCAGATTCTGGAATAAAGTCAAATTCCAATACCGCAGCATCCTTTACCACTGCAGTTACAACGCCAGCTAATTGAGGATCAGAACCTGTTAAATTGTCAGTAGATCGATTGGTACTTGCAGGGCCTGAAGCCCCAGTAGCAAGACCCGTACTTAAAATAATACCTCTAGTAAATGGGAGAGAGAGTGGAGTCGTTGTAAATTTACCCATTGCAACATTGCTTCCGGTATATTGTACATTAAAAGCTGCCACACCTTCACCCAAAAGGACATCTTGCACCGCAGTATAAGGGTCAATTGGAACCACATTTATCTGAGCATTTGCACTAGATATTAGCGCAAAAAAGGCCAAACCCCAAAATAATCTAAAAATGTATTTTATTTTCATAACGTTATAGTTTTTCCAATGGACGATCTTATTAACATACACGAGACACAAAAACATGAACAAAAGTTGCTTGACAAAGGAAAAGTGCGAAGTTGGGAACTTCGCACAGCTTTTGGAAACTTCGCACTGGTATTTTCATCAATATTACATTTTATTTTGATACATTCCAAAAAAAATGTAATTTTGCACCACAATAAAGACAAGTTCTTTATAAAAATCGGGGTGTGGCGCAGTTGGCTAGCGTGCTTGCATGGGGTGCAAGAGGTCGGAAGTTCGAGTCTTCTTACCCCGACAAAAAAAAACTGCTCAGGAAACTGAGCGGTTTTTTTTGCCTAGTGTGCGAAGTTGGAAACTTGCCTAGTTGTGCGAAGTTGGAAACTTGCCTAGTGTGCGAAGTTGGAAACTTGCCTAGTGTGCGAAGTTGGAAACTTCGCACAACTAGTCTACAATTCCCATCTTTTTCATCAGAAATGAGGCATTCAACTTGGTGCTTATTCCATTTTTAAGTTTGTAGTCAAATTTTAGTTGATCGTCTTGGAGTTCGACTTCAAAACAGAAATTAGAAACAACATTTGGGTACTCCTCTTCTAATTTGCCAATTTCCAAATCGTGAGTAGCAATGATGGCTACCGCATTGTTATTTATCAATTTCTTCAATATTCCCCTTGCTCCTAGCTGCTTATCTTTGGTGTTGGTTCCACGGAGGATTTCGTCTAAGATTACAAATGTTTTTGGTTGATTTTCGGCATGATCAATAACATCCTTAATGCGCAACAACTCAGCATAAAAATAGGATTCGTGGTTTGCCAATGAATCTTGGATTTTGATACTCGACATGATATCGCAAGGGGTAAATCGAAAAGAAGAAGCACAAACAGGAGCGCCATTCATGGCCAAGATCATATTTACCGACAGTGTCCTTAAAAAAGTACTTTTTCCAGCCATATTTGCCCCTGTGATGATTACAATATTTGGTCTGCCGATTAATTTAACCGTATTTGTGACACGAATATCCGGATCCAACAATGGGTGTCCTAAATCTGTAGCAGAGAATTCAAAATCAGCATCCGATAATTCGGGATATACCACCTGCTTTTTATTATTAAAAGAGAAAACGGCATAACTAATCATCTCATCCATTTCGGTCAACGAATTAAACCATCCAGCTACATAGTTTTTATTCTTAATTTTCCACTTTTCTAGTTGTGATAAAACATGTAAATCAAAAACAAAAAATGAATTCAACAAAATGGATAAGAAGACATTGTATCTTACATCAAAATTGGTAATTAAACGAAAAAGAGATTTTAACGAATCACTTGCTTTAATGTTTTCCGTTTGCAATTGCTGTTGCAATTTGATTAGATAAGGAGATTTAAATTCTTTATTTTCAATCAGTTTTATCAACGTTGAATACATTTTGAATGATTTGGCTGTTTTTCCTAGCTTAGAATGTGCTTTGGTAATTTTCTTATTAAACTGTTTGATTACAATCAGATTGACAATTATTGGAAAGACCAGCGAACCAAAATTAAATACATTCAAAACAATCATTAAAATCCAAATTAGAATAATCGCTGGACAAACAATTGCCGCAATTTTTAGTCTACCTAAATTTTCCTCCTTTTCGTTAAGCCAATTGTTGATGTTTTCAATCTCATCCCCTTTTTCATTTAGAAACCCACCGAAAGTATGGAAGTTTTCGACAAACATTCGATTGTAAGATAAATCTTTAATCGCTTGTTGACGATTTGAGATCATTTCAGCATCGAGTTCTGCTTTTACAAGTCCACTTGCAAAGAGTTTTTTTCCTAAAAAAGTAACACATCTATTTAAATATTGATACAACGAACTCTTTCCAAAAAGGTCAAAATCCTCCGCTAAATATGGATTCATTGATGTATATTCGTCCCCAGTTGCTTTATCTGAAAATTTGAAATCCAAATATTCCAACTCCTGTTTATTTACATTTAACGCAGAAGCAATCTGTTTTTCCTTGTATAAATACTTATGATTAAGGGTTATCGATATCAAAAAGAGAACAAACGACAGAAATGCAAATCCCATATAAACGGATGCCATTTCGAACTTGATAAACAAAACAACAAAAGCAACTGTCACTACAAAAAGTGCGAGACGTGAAAAATAAAATCGCCTATTAATGGTGGTGATTCTTTTTAATTGCTGCTCAAGAGTCGAAACTCGTTGATGATAATGATCGGAAGCTGATATCATGATTTAATTTTTTTGACAAAAGTAAACATTCTAGTTTTTAGAAGAGATTAAAATCGGTGAATGGCGCACTTCGACAAACTCAGTGACCGGTGAATGGCGCACTTCGACAAGCTCAGTGACCGGTGAATGGTGAATGGTGAAATGGTTTCTGTGCGAAGTTGCGCGTTTCTGTGCGAAGTTGGAAACTTCGCACAACTTCGCACAACTTATTCTTCGAACATGGAGATGATGGAGGATTTTTCGGATTCCGTAAGATGATCGATGGATTTGAGGGCGCCTAGGATTTTGGATTTAAAGTTCCAACAGGTCATTTGCCGGAGGGCTAATCTGCGAGCATACTCGTAAGAAGAGATCTCTTCTGAGCCTTTGCAAACGGTGTATGCAATGTAGAAAGCTTTGCTAATGGGGAATTTACAGTGATGAAAGATGGTATCAGTAGTGGCAGATTCTTCAGATTTGCACTTTGTACACCGACGAGAATGAGGAGTTTTTCCACCACAATAATTTGTGTTACCACATTTTCTGCAAACAAATCCACTCTCCCATTTAATATTCGACAAAAATTCAAGACACTTTTCATCGCTGGTAAACAACTCATTTAATTGCTCTTCTGAAATTTTTTCTTCAAAAATAGATATCATATTCCACTAATTTTTGACAAAAATACAAAAAAATAGTGATATTTACATGATTTAAGTGATACTAATGCGATTGGTATTGTTTTTTGTTGTACTTTTGCAGAAAATAAATCAATATGAGCAACAGTTGCGAAAACAAACCGAGTCCGAAAAACGCGAATGAGTTAATTCGTTCATGGACATTTTGGAAACCCGCTATCGGAATTATAGTCGGTGGATTGTCTGGATTTTTATACTATTATTATGTAGGATGTGCCAGTGGATCATGCGCACTAACAAGTTCGGTCTATTCCAGCATTGGAATGGGAGGATTTTTTGGCTATTTTTTGTCCAATGGTGGTTGTAAAGCGTGTGCATAATAAAAAAACATAAATAAAATGAATACAAAAGAGATTAATATTCGGTACAGCGAATTAGCAAATTCAGATTGCTGTTTATCTTGTGGCGGAGCAATTTTGAATGCCGATGTAAAAATTGGAGAAAAATGCGTAGATTTGGGAAGTGGAAGAGGAACGGATGTCATAAAAATGGCGGAAGAAGCTGGAGATACTGGTTTTGCGTGGGGAATTGATGTTTCCGATGGGATGTTAGAAAAAGCTAAAAACACAGCGACTAAATTGGGTGTAAAAAATGTAGATTTTTTAAAATCTGAGTTAGAGAACATCGGTTTGCCCAACAATGAGATTGACTTAGTAATTTCAAATTGCACGATAAATCACGCAAAGGACAAGCAAGCAGTTTGGAATGAAGTATTTAGAATATTAAAAAAAGGGGGACGTTTTGTGGTTAGTGATATTTATTCCACCACTCCGATAGATGCAAAATACAAAAACGATCCCGTTGCAGTATCAGAATGTTGGGGTGGTTCGGTTACACGAGAAGAGTATTTTTCGCAATTAGAAAAAGCGGGATTTGAAAAAATCACCATTATAGAAGAATCTAAGCCTTATTCCAAAGGGGCTGTAGAGGTAGTAAGTATCACAATTTCGGGAGTAAAACCGTCGAAATGTGGTTGTTGTTCGTAACTTTTTAAACATAAATAAATATAGACCTATGAGAAGTTTGATTAAAAAAACAGAAAAATGTGTTGCAACCGTCGCTCAGTGTTGCGCTAAAACATCCATCATTGTTTCTGGCTGTCACGACTAACGATTATTTTTTCAAAAAATAATTTACTAACCCTGACTGTTTAAAAAGCGAGCAGATTGGTAGCCATTTTTTTGGCTACCAATTTTTTAAAACCAACAAATTATAATGAAAGAGATATTATCAATACACAATATTTTAAACAAGGTAGAAGATAGCGACAACTATTTATTAGTGAATGTGTTGCACAATTCTGCCGATGTTCTTACCCCCGAATATCACCAATGGTATTTAGATTTTTCTCAAAACAAACCCATTCCTGAGGAGTTCAAACAAGAGTTGATTGACAAAAAGTACCTCATCGATGCAGACGTTGAAGCTAAGATTTTCAAAAATGAGTATTTAAAATTTATCGATGAGAGAGACGAAGATGAAATTCAGCTCTTTTTTGTCACCAATTACTCATGCAATTTCTCGTGCTCGTATTGTTTTCAGGACGAGTATTCGAATCCAACCTTGCCATTATCTCACGAGGTAATAGATGCTTTTTTCGCTCATGTAGCTTCAAAATTTCATGATAGAAGAAAATATATCACTCTTTTTGGTGGCGAGCCATTGTTGAACGGAGCTTCACACAAAGAGAACATTACTTATTTTCTAAAGAAATCTGCCGAAGCAAACATCGATATCAGCGTCGTCACCAATGGTTATCATTTGGTGGAATACATTGATATTTTGAAATTAGCTCATATTAGAGAAGTACAAGTAACCATTGATGGCACCGAAGAAGTTCACAACCAACGTCGCTTTTTGAAAGGTGGAGGAAAATCATTTGCACAAATAATAGAGGCCGTTGATTTATGTTTACAAAACAACATTGCCATTAATTTACGGATGGTTTTGGACAAAGACAACATTCAGGAACTTCCAAAATTAGCTACTTTTGCCATTGAAAGAGGATGGACAAAATCGGGGATTTTCAAAACACAATTGGGCAGAAACTACGAGTTGCACCACTGCCAATCGGAAAATCAAAAATTATATTCACGAATTGATTTGTACAAAGATATCTATCAACTATTAAAAACAAACAGCCATATCTTGGAATTTCACAAACCCGCGTTTTCTGTTTCTAAATTCTTATGGGAAAACGGGGGGTTGCCTACTCCATTATTCGATGCTTGTCCGGCCTGCAAAAACGAATGGGCATTTGATTATGCAGGAAAAATATACAGTTGCACCGCCACAGTCGGGAAAACGGACGAACTTTTAGGAACATTTTATCCAATAGTTTACGAGGACAAAGAGCGTATTAAAAAGTGGGAAAACCGCGATCTGTTAACCATTACAAAATGTGGCACTTGCAATCTACAATTAGCTTGTGGAGGCGGATGTGGATCAATTGCGAAGAACAATCATGGAGATGTAAACGCACCCGATTGTCGTCCGATAGATTCGCTATTAAGTTTAGGATTTTCATCCTATTTTGAATAAACGGGACTTCTAAATTTTAAAATTAAAAATAAAATAATGAAAGATATAAATACTCAAGAGTTTGAAGAACTAGTATTAAAAGGAAAAAAAGTAGTGGTAGATTTTTTCTCCACAGAGTGTCCACCCTGTGAAGCCGTTGCTCCAAAATTTGAAGCATTAGCCAATATTTATGGCGACGATATTACATTTTACAAAATCTATCGTCAAGGAAACAGAGAATTATCAGATCAGTTAGAAGTAAAATCCTCTCCTACCCTTCTTTTTTACAACAACGGAGTAGAAGTTAGTGGCAGACTTTCGGGTGGAATCAAACGCAGCGAAATAGCACAAAACCTCAATACCATGTTGTCCAAAGAGCGAGTGATGGAAATTGAAAAATTAGCAAAACCATCCACTTCTGAATACGATGTGGCTATTTTGGGTGGCGGTCCTGCAGGTTTAACTGCTGGAATGTATTTGGGACAAGCAAAAGTAAAAACCGTACTCATCGATCCAGCGTTACCTGGCGGATACATGGGCATCACCCATCAAGTATCCAACTATCCTGGTTTTGACAAACCTCAGCCTGGTTTTATGTTAGCGCATTACATGAGTGAGCAAGCCAAACAAAGTGGTATCGATTTTAAGGTTGCGGTAGATATTACTTCCGTTGATTTATTAAAAAAGGAGATTGTCATCGATAATTTAGAAACCATTCGAGCTAAAAAGATCATCATTGGCACAGGAACAACTCCCAACACAATGAATGCACCTGGCGAAAGTGAATTTAAAGGAAAAGGAATCTCCTATTGCGCCACTTGCGATGCAAAATATTATGTAGACAAAGATGTAGTAGTGATAGGTGGCGGAAATTCGGCAGTGGAAGAAGCACTTTTTATTACAAAATTTGCGAAGAAAGTCACCATGATTCATCAATTTGCTGCACTTACTGCAAATCAAACGGCGATTGAAGAGTTGCAAGCCAACGATAAAATTAGTGTGATGTACCAACACGAACCTCGTAAATTTGAAAAGCGAGATGGAAAAATGATTTCCTACGTTGAAAACCTAAAGACAAAAGAGACCTTAGAGATTGAAGCAGATGGCGTATTTGTATTTATTGGCTTTAGCGCAAACGTTTCAGTTTTAGGAGATACATTACCGAAAACAGACTCATGGGGATATATATTGACCGATGAGGACATGAAAACAGACATTCCGGATGTGTATGCCATTGGAGATATTACCAGCAAAAAATACCGTCAGATTACCACCGCTGTAGCCGATGGAACCATTGCAGCCATTACAATTTCGAAAGAATTATAAAAATTATCAAAAGCAATGACAAATCAAAAAGATCTTTATTCTAAAAGCGATATGAAAATGATGCGTGCCGCTGAAGATTCGATATTAATCGGCAAAAACAGAATTGAAGAGTTGAAGCTATTTGCCGAAAAATCGAACATCAAACACATCGGCGTTGCGCATTGTGTAGGCATGAAACGAGAAGCCAACATGCTTAAAGAGAGTTTGTCCGATAAATTTGAAGTAACGTTGGTAGATTGCAAGTATGCGAACATTCGGGGCTCTGAGATGTTAGATGATGAAACAGTGAGAGGCGCATCGTGCAATCCAGCTGGACAAGCAGATTTTTTGGCACAAAACAATACTGAATTAAACATATCATTTGGTCTGTGCGTAGGTCACGACATCATTTTCAACATGAAATCGAAAGTTCCGACTACTACGTTGATTGTAAAAGACAGAGAGCATCATCACAATCCATATCAGAGTTTTGTCAAAAAGGAAGAATAAAAGGACTCAAAAGTTCCACATATCGTTTACTGCCCAAAATTCAAGCACTTAGCAAATCATATCAAAAAAAAAAAAACGCTTAATTTCAATGGTTTACAGTTCTTTGTTTGTTTCAACTTTGTGTAACAGCATAAACTTTTAGCTATACCACAAAAGACACAAAGCGATGCGGTGAGCCTGTCGAACCGAAGGCCCAAAATACATTTATCTATCAGCTTGCTAGGTAGACAAAGGAGTTAAGAGATAGACTTAAATTTCAAAAGAATAAATTAAGTTTTCACATACAAACTAGAATAAAAAAACAAGAAGTTTTAAATAATAAATATTATCTTTATCAAAAATATCAACCTTAAAATCAATAAATTATGAGTAACGAAAAATTATTAGTTGAGATTAAAAGCAACTTTTCGGTGGAAGAGACTATTGCTAAAATTATTGCTGTGGCAACCCACCTCAATTGGCAAAATCCAGCCACTCACAATTTACAGCAATCGGTTGCCAAATCAGGCAAAGAGATTCTTCCAGTTCAGGTAGTAGAATTGTGCAAACCTGAATACTCGGGAAATATGCTCGATAAAAATGATGAGCGAATCATCTCAGTATTGATGCCTTGTCGGATTTCGGTGTATGAAAAAGAAGATGGTCATACGTACATTGCTTATCTGAATGCAGAACCTATGCTTTCGCAAATGCCAGCGTCTGTTTCGGGGTTGATGAAGAGTGCAAACGATGAGATTGTAAATATTATAAACTCTATTTAGTTGATTTAAGGGAAAATCACTTACTCAGAAGATGCATCAATCTGACTAAAAATCATCCAAGAACATTACATAAAAAAAAGCAGAGACCAAAATCTCTGCTTTTTTTTATGTGTAAAATTGGAACGGTCTCTAATTAGCTTAGGTGAATATCTTCCACCCCTTTAATTTCTGGGATTGCGCTAAACATTGCTTGTTCTACACCGTTTTTCAAAGTCATTAAGCTATGAGGGCAAGTGCCACAAGCACCTTGCAACTCAACTTTAACAATAAAATCTTCGGTTAATTCAACAAAACGGATATCGCCACCATCGGCTTGAAGATATGGGCGAATTTGACTAATTACGTTCTCAACTTTGGTTACTAATGTACTGTCCATAATAATTTTATTTTTTTTATTCTTGTTATTTTTTATATGAATTAATTGATATTTGTTGTGCTACATTTTGTGCTAATTCAGAAAAAGCTTTTGCAGCGATAGAATCCTCGGTTGCAACCACAGGTTTACCGGCATCACCAGATTCTGCAATGCTTTGCACAATAGGAATTTGTGCCAACAATGGAATGTTTAGCTCAGAAGCTAAGTTTTTACAACCATCTTTTCCGAAGATATAATATTTAGAATCAGGCAGTTCGGCAGGAGTAAAATAGGCCATGTTTTCAACAATTCCCAAAATAGGCACTTGCAGACCATCCATTTCGAACAATGCAACCGCTTTTCTAACATCGGCAACAGCTACTTGTTGAGGAGTTCCAACTACCACAGCTCCTGCTAGTGTAAGTCCCTGAACTAATGTAAGATGAATATCACCAGTCCCTGGAGGCATATCACAGATTAAATAATCAAGTTCGCCCCACATTGTTTCAGCAAAAAGTTGGCGCATTGCACTTGAAGCCATCGGACCTCTCCATGCTAAAGCTTTGCCTGGATCGACAAAAAAACCAGTTGAAACTAATTTTACTCCATAACGTTCAGCAGGAACAATCCATGTTTTCTCGCCCTCTTGAAATGCTTCTGGATGATACCCTATTAATCCAAACATAATTGGAATAGAGGGACCATAAATATCAGCATCAACCAAACCTACTTTGGCGCCCAAGCGAGCTAATGCAACGGCAAGATTGGCAGCAACCGTAGATTTTCCCACGCCACCTTTGCCCGAGACCACAGCAATTACATTTTTCACACCTGGAAGTTTGATATCACGCATTTGCTGAACATCTCTTACTTTGGAGGTAAATTTAACATTCACGACCATCTCTGGAGAGACATATTTTGCAATCGCATCTTTACAATCCGACTCCATTTTGTGCTTTAATGGACAAGCTGGAGTAGTTAATACTAAATCAAACGAAAGTTGCAATCCATCAATTACAATATTCTCAATCATTTTTAAAGTAACCAAATCACGTTTCAAATCAGGATCATTGACATGTGATAAGGCATCTAAAATTTGCTCCTTTGTAATCATTTCTTCTCTTGTATTATATTTTCGACAAAGATAATGATTTTTATTTAGATTGATTTAAAATTGAATGAAAAAAAATATTAATTTCAATCACTAATTGCAGTTGCAAGTTCGTGAAAAGTGAATTAATGTTTTTGGCAAAAGCACTCTAATGGCTTCTTGACGTTCGAGGTTCATATTAATTACACGCAAATCCAACACTTTTAATGTTTCGGCAAGAAGTGCGGTGGATTCGGGAAATTCGACAATGGAGTTGCTCCATAAATCCAAAAGTTCTAAATTGACCAAGTAGCCAATGGTGGAAGGAAGTTCTTCAATAAAATTCCTATTCAACACTAATTTTTTGAGGTGGATGCATTTCCCTATTTCTTTGGGAAGATCAGTCAGGTGATTAGATGAAGCATCTAAGTATTCTAAATTTGTCAAATTTTCGAAATAACTCGGAAGTTCTTTTATTCTATTTTTGCTAATATCCAACTCTTGAAGATTAGAGAATTTACTAATTTCGATAGGAATAGAAGTGAGTTTTTTCTTTTTCAGCGACAGTCGGTAAACTTGCTCTGGGTTTTTAAGTCCCTCTTCGATGGATGTATAAACAGGTTTAGATGCCAACGTAGCAGAATCTAACAACTGAGCCATGGATAATTGGCAATTAAAAAGGATAAAAGCAACAATAAGTGATGGAAAACATATTTTTCTAGCCATTATACAGATGAATTTGAATTGCAAATATAAATGAATATTCCTAATATAACGTGAAATCATTTGTTTTATGTTTTTGGAGGAAGGGAAAATAACCGCAGAGCGATGCGAGACCGAAGTAAGAAGAAGTGACGATCCCGAAAAATAAATCCGCAAACTGGCGGATTGTGATTTTTCGAGGATCCTCGAAAAAAAAAGAAATCATAGATTTATATTTTTTCGGGAGTAACGAGTGATGAGTGACGAGCGCGCTAAGCGAGTTGGAAAGAAAGGAAAAAGAAAAAGAAAGAAAATTAACCGCAGAGCGATGCATTGAGCCTGTCGAAATGGACGCAGAGAAAACTAAAAAGAGAGAGAACGCAGAGGCGCATCCCGAATTTTTTCAAAATTCGAGTCCCGTGAACGAGGATTAAAAGATTCTTAAAAAACGATAAAATCATAGATTTTAGGTTTTTCAGGAATGCGTGGCTTGCTTCGCGCCAAAGGAGCTTCGCTCTATCTTCGCTTTGCGGTCACGCCGTTACTCCGTTAATCGTTACACCTTTTTCACACACAGAAAAATCTCTATCCAATTGAAAGACTGCGTTAGCCTCTGCGTTCTCTGCGATAAAAAAGACCGACAAAAAAAAGACTGCGTTAGCCTCTGCGTTCTCTGCGTTTATTCTTCCTCTGCGCCCTCTGCGGTTAAAAAAAACCGACAAAAAAAAAAGACTGCGTTAGCCTCTGCGTTCTCTCCTTTTGCTCTTCCTCCGCGTTCTCTGCGGTTAAAAAAGACCGACAAACAAAAAAGACTGCGTTAGCCTCTGCGCTCTCTGCTTTTATTCTTCCTCTGCGCCCATTTCGACAAGCTCAATGCATCGCTCTGCGGTTAAAAAAAGCCGACAAAAAAAAGACTGCGTTAGCCTCTGCATCGCTCTGCGGTTAAAAAACCAATTAACTGTTTTTTGGATGAGGAGCGGATGAAAGGATGTTTCTGCTAGTAATTTCGTCTTGATTGAGTTGATTGACGAGCATCTCTTTGGATTCAAATTTAATCTCATCTCGAATTCTTTTTACGAAATAGATGGTCATGGATTGGTCATAAATAGATTGTGAGAAATCAAAAAGGTGCACTTCTACCGAAACTTGGGTTGAATTAAAAGTGGGTCGAGTTCCAATGTTGAGCATTGCTGGGAAAATTTGGTGGTTAAATTCAGCAAAAACAGCATAAACTCCATTCTTTGGAATTTGATCATTGGCATCCACATTTATATTAGCAGTTGGGTATCCAATTGTACGACCAATTTTGTGACCTTCGATGATAATTCCCGATATTTTGTGATATTGAAGAAAAGAGGAGAAAATATTTTCCACATCGCCAATTAAAATCATTTTCGTTCTTTTATCTGCATCCTCTTTATTCATAGGTAGTTGTAAATTAATTATGGTTATTTTTTCGCACAATATAAAAATAATATCTTCAAAATTAAAAAAAAAAAACGGGAACTATTGTATATTCAGAATAAAATGATTTATTTTGGAGTCGAATTAATAATGAAACAGTAATTGTAGCAATAAATATTTATAAGTTATGTCAACTCGAAGCGTTGGAAAAATCTCACAAGTAATTGGTGCTGTAGTGGACGTTACCTTTGATGAAGGTCAAAAACTACCCAACATTTATGATGCACTTCATTTCACAAAAGAAAATGGAGATGTATTGGTATTAGAATGTCAACAAGACATTGGTGAAAGCACTGTAAGAACCATTGCGATGGATTCTACGGATGGATTGCAACGAGGAATGATTGTGGAAGCCATGGGCGAACCTATTTCAATGCCTGTTGGTCCAGAAATTAATGGTCGATTATTCAATGTAATTGGATCTACCATTGATGGAATGCCACAAGTAGAAAGCACTCGAAAATATCCAATTCATCGCGATCCACCTTTATTTGAGAACTTAAGTACATCTAAAGAGATTTTATATACCGGAATTAAGGTCATCGATTTAATTGAACCTTACATGAAGGGTGGAAAAATTGGTCTTTTTGGAGGTGCTGGTGTTGGCAAAACAGTGCTAATCATGGAGATGATTAACAACATTGCAAAGAGTTACGCAGGGATGTCAGTTTTTGCTGGTGTTGGCGAACGTACTCGTGAAGGCAACGATCTTTTGCGTGAGATGATTGAATCGGGTGTAATCCGTTACGGAAAAGCATTTGAAGAGAGCATGGAAAAAGGAGAATGGGATTTATCATTGGTAGACAAAGAAGAGCTTGCAAAATCTCAAGCTACTTTAGTTTTTGGACAGATGAATGAGCCACCTGGCGCTCGTGCTCGAGTTGCATTATCTGGACTAACACTTGCTGAATATTTCCGTGATGGCGACGAAGCTACGGGCGGTCGTGATATCTTGTTTTTTATCGACAATATTTTCCGTTTTACACAAGCGGGTTCTGAAGTATCTGCGTTATTGGGACGTATGCCATCAGCGGTAGGTTACCAACCAACATTGGCTTCAGAGATGGGAATTTTGCAAGAACGTATTACCTCTACAAAACGTGGCTCTATTACTTCGGTGCAAGCCATTTATGTTCCTGCAGATGATTTAACAGATCCAGCTCCAGCTACTACTTTCTCTCACTTAGATGCAACTACTGTTTTGAGTCGTAAAATTTCTGAGTTAGGAATTTACCCAGCGGTAGATCCACTTGATTCTACGTCTCGTATTTTGTCACCAGACATCGTGGGCGATTTACATTACAATACTGCACAACGCGTAAAAGAGTTATTACAACGATACAAAGAACTTCAGGATATCATTGCAATTTTGGGATTGGATGAGCTTTCTGATGAAGATAAATTAGCGGTTCACAGAGCACGTAGAGTACAACGTTTCTTATCACAACCATTCTTTGTGGCGACACAATTTACCGGAATACCTGGTGCATTTGTCAGCATCGAAGATACCATCAAAGGGTTTAATATGATTATGGATGGTGAAGTAGATGAGTATCCAGAAGCAGCATTTAACCTTGTTGGGACCATTGAAGAAGCGATTGAAAAAGGTAAAAAGATGATAGAACAGTCAAAATAAAACAATATTTACGTTCTGAAAATTGATTTAAATAAATTTGATCTTTATGAAGTTAGAAATTGTCACACCCGATACCACAATCTACAAAGGAGAAGTATCTTTGGTTCAGATGCCAGGTATTGATGGTCTGTTTGAAGTTCTCAACATGCACGCACCTCTGATATCTGTTCTTGCAAAAGGGAAAATTAAAGTGATTGATAACGAGAAACAAACACTCTTTTTTGAAATAAAAGGAGGAGTCGTTGAAGTGGTTAAAAACACATTATTGATATTAGCAGAATAATAAAACATTCAATTGATTGAAGAAAGGGCTTATGCCCTTTTTTCAATTAAATATATCTGTTCTTGAAAAACTATATCTAACCTGAATAATTCTACTATTTTTTAAATTAGAAATATGATTAAAATTTTTAGAATTAGCTTAAATACCAAACTATGGTTAAAAACTGGACTATTTCTTTTAGCCCTGTTATCGACCATTCATAGTTTTTCGCAAACATATGTATTGAGCAATCATAATTTCAACACTTCAAATGGTTGGAACTTAGGAAAAAAGACCAATAAATGGGTCGTCAATTCCACATACACTTGCGCAGGATCATTCACTGCCGCCACACCCGACAATGGAAATGGTGGATATCTTCACATCTACAGCGAAACGGCACTGCCATTATATGGTGGAAATTGTGCTTGCTACAATCCTACAGCCACTTCCGAAACAGTATATGCGAACATCACAGAAAACATCTCCACAATTGGGTTCGACAGTATTACCATTAATTTTGATTGGCTTTGCAAAGGAAATGCAAATAATTTTGGGTTTGTGCAAATAAGCACCAACGGTGGAACCAGTTATACAACACTCTCTTCGCCACTTTCCATATACAACAATCAGTCTACTTGGACTTCTGCGGAGATTAATTCCACTCAAGTCCCAGCACTTTTGGGAACCTCTCAACTGATCATTCGATTTGGATTTACATCAGGTGCAACCCGTAGTACACCAGGATTTGCCATCGACAATTTGTCAATCAAAGGATATGTAAAAAACAATACATTTAAGTTGGTAAACCGAACTATAATTCCCGAATTGTGCAGTAAAAGCAAGACAGGAGTAGCATCCATGCTCGCACGTGGTGGTACAAGACCTTACACTTATGTTTGGAAAAACAATTTACACCAAGTAATTCCAGGATTAAATGATTCGGTTGCAAACAACTTAGCCATGGGCGCATACACTGTAGTGGCATACGATAATGCAGGAAACTCGGATTCTGTAAGCTTTTACATCTTCAATATTTTCACCTCTCCCATCATTTACGGAGGGGCAAACGATACAATTTGTGCAAATCAAACCCACCAACTCACGGCCACAGGTGGAACTTATTATCAATGGACTCCACAAAGCGAAATTCAAGGAAGCAGCAACATTTTCAACCCCGTTGCCCATCCCGACACCACTACTCACTATGTTGTTCATGGAGAATCAGCGGTGGGAGATTATATCAGCAATGGAGATTTCTCGTTGGGCAATGTAGGCTTTTACAGCGACTACATCTATTTTCCAGCCAGCACACAAGATATGTCGGAAGGAAAATATTCCGTCAGACCCGACCCAGGAAGTTCAAATATTGCTTGGTGGCAATGCAATTTTGCAGATCATACGCCCACTGCCGACGGCACATCGATGATTGTAAATGGTTCAAACATAGCAAATGTGACCATTTGGGGACAAACCGTTTCAGTCACACCCAATACAAACTATGCCTTTTCCACCTGGTTATCGAGTATGCACACATTAAATCCAGCACTTCTTCAGTTTTCTGTAAACGGCCAATTATTAGGAACTCCATTCAACGCTTCGCCCACAATTTGTGAGTGGCTTCAATTTTATCAAATCTGGAATTCGGGAAGCAATACCAGCGTCTCCATCTCCATTGTAAACATGAACACCATAGGAAGTGGAAATGACTTTGCCTTAGACGATATTAGTTTTGCGCCGTTGTGTGGCGATTTCGACACCGTAATCGTTGCCATTAGTCAGCCCATAGCTTTTGCAGGCAACGACACCTCATTCTGCGGCTCCTCTCCCACTCTATTGACGGCTACTGGAGGAACAAGCTACAGTTGGAACACAAATCCTGTGCAAAACACACAACAGATATCAGTATCCCCTACAACTTCTACTACATACACTGTAACCGCTACCGATAAATTTGGATGCACAAATTCCGATCAAGTAATGGTAAACATTGGCATCATTCCACTTTTAAGTCTGGGAGTTGACACTACTCTTTGCACAGGGAATTCATTATTTTCGGATGCAACCAACGCTACCATCAATCACTATTTATGGAACGATGGGTTAACGACAGCCAGTAGATTCATTACAACAGCTGGAACATACTGGGTTAGAGGAAGCAACGATTGTGGATCTGTCACAGACACCATTCATGTTTATTTTCAAGATCATATTCCGATTGTTTTAGGCAACGACACCACCATTTGTCAAGGAAATTCAGTTGTAATTACTGCACCAGTTGGCTATGAATCGTATTTATGGAGCAACGGATCCACCGGCTCATCTGTCACCATTTCCACAAATTCGAGTGTTGGGTTAAAAGTATTTGACTCTTTAGGTTGCAGCTCATCAGACACAATGGAAGTAACCATTCTGAATCCAATCACCTTGTGGCTTGGGAACGATACACTCGCTTGCAATGCAGATTCTGTTCATCTAATTGCCAACTCAGGCTTTTCATCTTATCTGTGGAATACCAACGCAACCACACCCGGAATTTGGGTTCACACATCCGGAACCTACTCCATCGTTGCATCGCAGAATGGAGTTTGTTTTTCAAAAGACACCATTGCTGTTACTATCTCACAATCTCCCGTAATTTCGTTGGGCAACGACACCACTATTTGTCAAGGAAATTCAGTTGTAATTTCTGCACCAGTCGGATACGAATCCTATTTGTGGAGCAACGGATCCACCGGCTCATCTATCAGCGTTTCCACGAATTCGAGTGTTGGGTTAAAAGTATTTGACTCTTTAGGTTGCAGCTCATCAGACACGATGGAAGTAACCATTCTGAATCCAATTACCTTGTGGCTTGGCAACGATACACTCGCTTGCAATGCAGATTCTGTTCATCTAATTGCCAACTCAGGATTCTCATCTTATCTGTGGAATACCAACGCAACCACACCCGGAATTTGGGTTCACACATCCGGAACATACTCCATCGTTGCATCACAGAATGGTGTTTGTTTTTCAGAAGACACCATTGCGGTTACTATTTCGCAATCACCATCCATTTCGTTGGGCAACGATACCACCATTTGCAACACTGGCAATGCATTTACAATTCATGCTCCTGCCAATACAAATTCGTGGCTTTGGTCGGACGGGAGCACCGCAAATTCGTTGCAAGTTAACAACTCTGGCAGTTACTGGTTAAGAATTTCCAACTCAGATGGTTGTTCAAATTCCGACACAGTAGTTGTCACTTTTTACTATTTAGATCCAGTATCATTGGGCGAAGATGTTGACTTTTGTGGTTTATCGTCCTTTAATATTTTAGCATCTACGACCGAATATAGTTCGTGTAACTATCAATGGAGTGATGGAAGTTCGTCAACCCATCAAATAACCGTTGACAAACCTGGTTTGTATTGGGTAAAATACGGAAACAATCTATGCTCCGTAACCGACACCATCGAGTTATTTGACTGTCCGGAATTAATCGTTCCAAACGTTTTTTCGCCCAACAACGATGGGCACAACGATACATTTAAGCCCAAAGCAGAAAGTATTGGCAGATTTAAAATGACAATTTTCAATCGTTGGGGTGATGTTATTTTTCAAACCGAAGATTATCTAAACGGTTGGAATGGAGAAATAAACAAAAAACCGGCTGCCGATGGAGTCTATTTTTGGACCATTGAGTACGCCGAAAAGTTCTTTGATGGAAATATGAAAGTCAAACAAGGCTCTGTTACGCTTCTGAGGTAACTTGAGATTATAATATTGTTCTTCTTTCAACATAAAAAAATAAGCTCTCGAAAACGGGAGCTTATTTTTTTTTGATATTTTTCAAGTCAGAATAATATCAAAAGAGAATAGTTAAATACTAAATTCTTTCGATCAATCCAACGATTAGTTTTGTCATAATTGGTTCCACCGAACCTGCTACATTCTGAACCTCATCGTGTGTTGTCTCTTCGCTTAAATCTTCTTTTTCACCAGCATTGGTGATGACAGAAAGTCCAAAACATCTCATCTCTTGATGATTCCCCACAATCACTTCAGGCACGGTAGACATACCCGTAGCGTCAGCGCCAAACATTCTAAAGAGTTTATATTCAGCTTGAGTTTCTAATGTAGGACCAGTACTGCCAATATAAACACCTTTTCTGACTGCAATATTTTCGGCAGCAGCTACTTCTTCCGCTAATTTAATCAAATCTGGGTGATACGCTTTGCTCATATCAGGGAATCGAACGCCAAACTCGTTGATGTTTTTACCTCTCAATGGATTTTCTGGGAAATAGTTGATATGATCCGTAATGATCATAATATCTCCCACGTTAAATGTTGGATTTAATCCACCCGCTGCATTTGAAACAAATAGGTTTTTAACGCCTAACATTTTCATCACACGAACAGGAAAAGTAACAGCTTTCATATCATACCCTTCGTAGTAATGAAATCTGCCTTGCATGGCCACAACATTTTTACCGCCTAATTTTCCAAAAATAAGTTTGCCAGAGTGACCTTCTACCGTTGATACTGGAAAATTTGGAATGTCGCAATAATTAAACGAGGTAGATTCTGTAATTTTTTCAGCCAATCCGCCAAGACCGCTTCCTAATATAATACCAATTTCTGGGGTAGTTGAAATTTTAGATTTCAAAAAATCTGAAGTTTCGTTGAATTTTTCTATCATAATTATAAAATTTTTCTTTATCAAAAATCAATTTACAAAGATACATATTTTTTTTAAATCAGACTAAAAATAGATTAAAGTTTAAAAAAATGATAATTTTAGTTTTTTTCAGCTGTTGCATTTACTTTTTGTGTAATTTTGTATAATTTATTTGGCGAATAATATATTGAAAAAATAATTTTAGAAAATAATTGCAATTATTTCAGCCATAATAAATTCGAACAAAGAACAACTCTTGACGATAAAAAAGCAATAAAATGAAAAAAAAATTAGTACTTTTGAGCCTTACTACGATTATCCTCTTTGGATGTCATCAAAATAAAAAATCAGATTTGAAAGAAGTAAATATTATAATCACCAACGGCATCATTGTAACTGTCGATTCTGCGGGGACTGTATTTCCGAATGGGTCCATTGCTATTGATGGGGACAAAATTATAGCCATTGGTAAAAACGAAGAAATCCTCAATAAATATCGTGCTAAAACGACCATAGATGCAAAAGGGAAGATCGTAATGCCCGGACTAATAAACTGTCACACGCACCTTTCGATGACGCTTTTTAGAGGACTTGCCGACGATTTAGAACTTCAAGATTGGCTTACTAAATACATTTTTCCCGCCGAAACCGAATTTATGAATGCCGAGAGTGTAGAACTCGGCGCCAAGTTGGCCATGATTGAAATGATTCGATCAGGAACTACCACGTTTAACGATATGTATTTTTACGAAGACATCGTTGCACAAGTCGCCAAGAAAATTGGAATGCGCGGAGTCGTCAGCGAAAGTTTGATAAACTTCCCAGTTCCAAACAGCAAAGATTCGGAAGAGGGAATTAGTCACATCCGTAAAATGGTTGAAAAATACAAAAACGATTCACTCATCACCGTTGGATTAGCTGTTCATTCGCCCTACACCTGCTCCCCCGAACTTTTGAAACGAGCAAAAGAGGTTTCAAGAGAGTTGAATCTAAATTATCACATTCACGTAGCCGAAACAAAATGGGAAGTAGACACCATCTATAAATTATACAAGATGACTCCGGTGGAATATTTAGATAAACTTGGGATTTTAGACCATAAAACCATTGCCGCTCACGGAGTTTGGCTGACCGATAACGACATTAAAATATTAGCACAACGAGGCGTAAGCGTAGCCCACAATCCTGAGTGTAACATGAAATTATCCAGCGGCCCCGCACCGATAGATCGGATGGGAGAATTAAACTGCAATGTAGGTTTGGGAACCGATGGCGTAGCAAGCAACAACAATTTAAACATGTTTGAAGAGATGCACACCATGGCTTTATTGTCCAAACTTTTCACACAACGTCCCACCTCAATTCCTGCCGAAAAAGCCATTCGAATTGCAACCATTCAGGGAGCTAAACTTCTTGGAAAAGAGAAAGAAATTGGATCGTTGGAAGTAGGCAAAAAAGCGGATATTATATTGATCAACATGAACAGACCGAACACCACACCTTTGTACAATGTTTACTCCGCGTTGGTTTACTCGATGAATGCCAATGATATTTCGGATGTAATTATCAACGGTAAATTTGTCATGAAAAACTCAACCATACTCAATATCAACGAAGATGAAGTAATGACGGAAGTTAGAGCAAGAGCTCGCGTAATTGCAAAAAAACTAAAAGAGAAAAACCCAGAGCATGTTTTTATCAATCTATTGGATTCGTTACAATA
>JBBRGJ010000016.1:0-33936 GCA_038240835.1 Bacteroidales bacterium
CGCCATCTCTTTAACAGAATCAATCAATGCCGAAAAATGAGAAGATTTCATCAACTCATCGATTGAGTCTTCAAAAACAAACTCTTTGACAATTGCTTTAATAAAAGGATCCACTTGTTTGAAACCGATCATCTCAAAGCGTTTAACTCCTTGAATAATCACGGTGGTAGATCCATCAGGCATTTGAAACATTTTCAAAATTCGCACCATGGTGCCCACTTTATACAAATCCTTCAATTCGGGTTCTTCCACAGAACCATCAATTTGAGTAACCACTCCAATGTATTCGTTTGTCTTATTATACTCTTTTACCAGTTTTATAGATTTGTCTCTACCCACGGTAATGGGAGCTACCACACCTGGAAATAAAACCATGTTACGAATTGGCAAAATTGGCAAAACCTCAGGAACTGGAGTGTGCATAGCAAAATCGTCTTCGTTGGTTAAAATAGGAATAAAATCAGCCTCTTCATTCATTATATCTGATAGTTGGAAAATATCTTTCTGTTTCATTGTCAATAGTCTCTTGCCAAAATGGCAGTTATTAATAAAATACATAGTTATTAGTGGGTAAGATGATATCTGCTTCAGATAAACTGTCACAATAATAACGGGCAAAGCCATGGTCAAATATAATGCCATGGCTTTGTCAGCAGGAGATCATGCTAAAATGTCATATTAGTGATTGATAGAAAATGTCAACTTTGTCGTTATGCTTGCAATAAAAATTAGTTTTTTACATAAGTAAAGGCCTAATTTTTATTGCCACGCAAGCCTCAAATTTGACATTTTCTTTTCAATCACTAGATTTTTTTGGCAGTCAATAATTAGTGATTGATAGAAAATGTCAACTTTGTTCTGCCAAGGGGCGGACAGGCAGTTATATTTCATTTTTTTTCTCACCAAAGTTGTTCTATTTATAAGAAATGTATCTATCCACAGCCACTAATTGTTAGAATCTAAACTTACGATTATTGTGAGTGCGTTCGTAGACGGAGGACAAAATCTGTTCTTCAATATTGGTAAATTTAAGGCCTCTTCTTTCGAGCATTATTTTTGCCACATTAATTGCTTTTTCAATATTATAAGTAGACATTCCGGCAGGTCCACCCCACGAGAATGAAGCAATAAAATTACGTTGATATCCAGCACCAAAGACGTTTGCACCACAGCCAATTACAGTTCCAGTGTTAAACATTGTGTTGATTCCACATTTTACGTGATCACCCATTATAGTTCCACAGAACTGCAAACCAGTCGATAAAAATGTTTGTGATGGATAGTTCCATAATTTCACATCATCGTACGTATTTTTAAGATTGGAAGTATTGGTATCAGCACCAATATTACACCACTCACCGATGACAGAATTTCCGAAGAAGCCATCGTGTGCTTTGTTGCTATAGCCAAAGAAAACCACATTAGTAATTTCGCCACCCACTTTACAGAAAGGGCCAACAGTGGTAGCGCCATAAATTTTTGCGCCCATTTTAATGATTGAATTTTCGCCCAATGCAAATGGACCACGAATAATGGAACCTTCCATGATTTCGGAATCCTTAGCGATATAAATTGGGCCTGTTTTCGAGTTTAAAGTTGAGCACTCTACAGTTGCGCCCTCTTCCACAAAAATTTGATTTCCAATTACGACATTGGTATTACTCAAAGGAGCAGATTTACGACCACTGGTCAATAATTCATAATCAAGGCGAAGCTCTTCATCGTTTAGGGTAAAAATATCATGAGTTGCATTCAACCGATTAAAAGGCATTTTAGCAACTATTTCTAATTGAGTTGCTTCATTATCTTCAATACCATTCAATTCATCCTCTGAGACATAAGAAGCGATCATTGTGTCGCCCGAAACCAATGTTTGACCAGGTTTTAAAGCAACGATAGCTGCTACCAACTCAGGATTAGGACAGATAGAGCCAGCGATTAGTATATTCTCTTTAGCTTTTGCCATAGGATATTTTTCCGACAAATACTCTTCTGCCAAAAACGAAACTTTACAATTTAAATATTTTTCCCATTTTTCGGTAATGGTAAGAATTCCAACTCTGATTTCAGCAACTGGACGTATAAAAGTAAAAGGCAATAGATTTTCTCGATTTGAATCGTCAAATAAAATATAGTTCATATCCTTGATGTTTTAATTAGTTCATAAAATTACAATCATTTTCTCATATAAACAAAATAAATTAAAGAATTCTCAAATATCTTTCTAATCTTTAGACTAATTCATTCATAATCAAACACAAAAAAAAGAGGTTTGCACCTCTTTTTTTAAACACTTGAAATCGAAAATCTGTAAATTACATGTTTGGAGTGTAATGTTTTTTGTATTTCGACATAAATCGATCCACACGACCAGCAGTATCTACAAGTTTCATTTTCCCTGTAAAGAATGGGTGTGATGTATTTGAAATTTCTAATTTCACTAATGGGTACTCAACACCGTCTTCCATAACTAT
The DNA here is from genome assembly GCA_038240835.1 of Bacteroidales bacterium. Lineage (GTDB taxonomy): Bacteria > Bacteroidota > Bacteroidia > Bacteroidales > WCHB1-69 > JBAXTE01. The sequence goes on from JBBRGJ010000016.1 coordinate 2,475, forward strand.
GGTGTCTTTTGTTTTAACAGTTGATTTGGTAATAAAGCTATACTCATTGGACATATCTTTGAATACCACGAATCTGTAATCGCTTGGGTGAATGTCTTTTCTCATTTCTCTTGTCTATTTTTAGAATGGACTGCAAAATTAAACATTCTAACTGAATAAAACAAATATTTTTATCATTTTTTCAACGATAATAAAAATTCAATCACATCTACCCCATCGGCATAATCAAAAAGACCTGGTTTTTGAGCATCTCCAAACGCTACTGTATCACTAGACAGACAGTCGTTTGCAACAATACACTGAATCCCATTTTTGAAATTTGACAGTTCTACCAATAAATTATCTACTGAATCGTAGTTTTGATAATGAATCACAGATATTGGAGATGGTATTTGCGGATTTTCGGTCATCATTACAAAACCATTGTCCAAAAACGGAGTTTTATTCACCAACAATATCGATTTCTGATACAAATAATTGTTCATATACTTATGATGATTATACAAGATTGGTTTATACTTTTCGAAAAATGGAAACAGCCTTTCCAACGAGAAGTTAGAAGGCAAATAGAGTTTTGAAACACTTCTACATCCGAGTCCGAAATATAAAAAAAGGTCATCGGTGAGTGTTTCTAATTGTTCATCTGACTCGTCGCCCATAATCACAGCAACGCTATTTTTATGTCCACGGATGATAGAGGGAACATTTTTGAAATAATATTCAAAATATCTCCCCGAATTATTGCTCCCCGTAGCAATTACAGCATCGTAACCTTTTAATTGATTCTCGATGATTTCGATCGATGATTTGAATTGTGGTTCGATGGCGCACAACAAATCGATGATAACTCGAGGCAAAACAGAATCCTTTTGCGATAACTTTAACTGCACATCATGACCAGAGATCATCACCGACAAAAAGTCATGAAATCCGACCAGTGGAAGATTCCCCGCCATGACAATCGAGACTTTTTTCGCAATCTCGTTGTTCAATACATCAAGATTATAGACACTCAACCAATCGATCAAGACTTCTCTCTTGAGCATCTGAGAAATTTGCGAGAGCGCATACATTGAAAACGGGTCAATAAACCAACCATTTTCGGCAATTGCATCAGATAATCCTTTGGTTATATCAACGTTATACGAATCTTTAGGATCGTATTTCCCATTCTCCATCCCCTTTAATGAAGCTTCCAACACAAAACCCAACTTTACAAATGCGTCAATTCGTAGTGATAAAATCATCTTTTTTTTTCGACAAAAGTAATCATTTTTAACACAATTTGACAAGGCAATGTAATTTTAAACAAATAGAAAATGGATAAAATACTCAATCACAATGGAAGCAAATCGCTGAGTTTAACAATAAAAGCATAAATTTGCACGTTAATTAGGGCATTTGATTACACTTTCATCTTACGAATACACACTATATTTATAAAAATGGCAAGAGATAAAAGCAAATTTGGAATTTTGATTATTCTATTTTTTATTTTCACAAATAGTTCCATTCAAACCATGGCACAACAGAATAAAGATCATAAATTCATGACTGATTCAATCAGTAGACTAGCTGCTACCATCAATTTTGGAGAAAATGATATAGTAAAATACAATGCCAATGAACTACTTTTGGAGACCTTATATAATGTATTAATTGCCAAGGATGTAAAAAACTATCAATTTGATTCCTTAAAAAACCTATCTTACATAGAGCCTACGGACAAATCATTCCGACTCATTACTTGGGCGTTAAAGAAAGAGGACCAAACGTTTGAAAATCACGGAATTTTGCAAACAATAAATCCGAAAACAGAGAGAACTGTCATTTTTACGTTGAAAGACAAATCAGAAGTCGTTTTTAATCCAGAAACCAGCATTGGAGACGCCGAAAATTGGTACGGAGCTGTTTACTACAAAGTGCTTCCATCGGTAATCAACAAAAAAAAATATTATACATTATTGGGATGGAGCGGGTGCAATCAGTTTAGACAACGGAAAGTAATTGAAGTATTATCTTTCAGAGCCAATGGAACGCCAATGTTTGGGAGCAAAATATTCAAAAAATACACAGAAAAAAATCCAGTAAGAATCGTTTTTGACTACTACAAACAGTCGTCCATGACCTTAATATACGACACCCAGACATACAGTGTAAGTACGGGCAAGCGCGATCCCAAAACCAAACGCATGATTTCCAAGAATATAACTACCGATATGATCGTTTTTGACCGATTAGCACCTCTCAATGAGAACATGGAGAATGTAAAAGAATATTACGTTCCGGAAGCAAACATTATGGATGGCTTTGTGCAAACAAATGGAAGATGGCAATTTGTTTCAGACATAGAAGCAAAAAACAAAGATAGAAAGGGAACGGGGAAACCAAAAACGGAAATTAAAAATAAGAATTTATACAAAAAAGCAGCTCCCATAAAAAGCAAATAGTTTTTTTTGAAATTATAAATAATTATTTTTCAAAAACAGTAAAACCAATCTAGTTTTATACTAACTTTGCAGTTCGTTAAAGTGGATAATTTTAGATTACGAATTTCGTTTTCGCGAGCACAAATAGTTTGAAATCATTCGTTTTAGCCTTAATGACATTTATCGCATATTACAAATTGTTGAAAGACATCACCTTAAAGAATTAAAAAGATGGAAGGAATCGAAAAAACACAGTTTTTGGTTAACTATGAATTTATCACTGTAAGTGACATAGTTAAACAAGCAGTTACTTCAGAAGCCCAATTTATTGAAGAAAATTTAGCAGTAGCAGAATCAAGCAACGACGTTTTAACATCAGGGTTTCGCGATTTAGACCAAATTATTCATTCATTTAAACCCAAAGAACTAGTAACCATCGCTGTGAGACCAGGAAAAGGCAAAACTGCTTTTTTACTATCCCTTATTCACAACATTGCGCTTAATAACAAAAAAAAGATTGCTGTTTTTTCTCCTGAACGTTCTGCTATTAAATTAGTACAACGTATGATTGAAAGCGAAACTAGCAATTCTGCAGATCGTATCTACTCTGGCACTTACAAAGATGCAGACAAAGAGAAAGTAGAAAAGATTATTTCACAGTGCATCCATTCAAACATCTTAATCGACGACTCTACTTCAATGAGTGTTAACGACTTAATTGAAAGATGCAACTATTTAATCAACACTGAGAAAGTTGATTTAATTCTTTTTGACAACCTTGAACTTTATTCAAAAAACATTCTTGATTCAGATGTAAACTATTCAGAGCAAGAGAAGATGATGGGCAAAATCAATGAATTATTAAAAACGGTTAACACTCCGATGATCATTCTTTCTCACACCACTAATATGCAGAATGTAATTGAGTTAAACGAGAAACCATCTATTGAAAACGTAGCTGCTTACATTAGCAAAAAATCTGAAGTTGTAATTTTCGTTCATCGTCCAAACTCAATCAACAGCAACAAAGCTGATTTTATCGATTGGAAAGGGGTTGCAGAGTTATACATTGCAAAACACCCTACAGTAGAGACACCAACCAGTATTAAATTGCAGTTCATCGAAAGTTCAGATCGTTTTACCGATTTATAATTCACAGCAAGATGCCAATTATATCTGTTGATTCTCACATAGTTGAAACAGAACTTTTACACATTGCCAATCAAATGATTCTGGCAGCCACTACAGCTCCAAAAGCTCGTGGAATTGACCAATTAAGCTATAAAATTGTATATGGAGAGGAGTTAACGCTCCTCTCTAATATTATGATACAGTTAGGTGAGCGATCCAATCAGCCATTTTTTATCAGAGATGCTAAAAATATTTTACAATCCCCAGTAGTGGTTCTGTTAGCCTGTTCCATCCATCCTTTAAACTTAAACGAGTGTAATTATTGTGGACATGAAACGTGTAATAATAAATCTCTACACCCAAACGTTCCGTGTGCGCACAACTTATTAAATTTAGGCATTGCAGTGGGAATTGCTGCCTCAGTTGCAAATGCCCATCATATTGACAACCGAATAATGTTTTCGGCAGGCAAGGCTGCCTTAGAGTTGAATGTTTTTCCTCCTGAAACAACTTGTGTATATGCCATTCCATTGAGTGTATCGAGCAAAAATATCTTTTTTGATCGTTCTTAATTTAGTGAGTTAGATCAACTTTTTCTTTTTTTTACCTTTTATTTTTTTCACAATCATTCGATTGGATGACTCTAAAATGATCTCACAATTAACTATATAAGATTCAACTATATGGATTATTGGTCTTCTCCCCTCTCAATATCCGATATTTACCGAAAAAATGTTATTATCTGTTTTTAAAGCGATAAATTTGCACAAAAACAGAATAAGCATGAATAATTTATCAAATTCAACACCTTCCAATAAGCAACCAATTAGCAAAAAGTCAATTACATTTGGGATATTGGTTATTTTATTTGGCGTAATTTTACTATTACGAAACTTTAATTTAATAGATCCAACATTCAAGCAGTTTATTTTTTCTTGGAAAACCTTATTGATTGCCGTGGGAATAATCACTCTCACTGGGAAAGATTATTTTTCGGGACTTATGTTAATTGCCATAGGCACAATTTTTCATCTCACCAGCTACTTTGCATTTCCAATAAATTTAAAATTAGTATTGTGGCCTGCTGCAATCATAATTTTAGGATTGGCTATTATTTTTAAAAATAAAAAACTCCCATTCAAACCCACTAAAATGGAAGCCGATTCGGTCGCAGATTATTTTGAGGACACCACCATTTTTGGAGGCACTGAAAAGCTCATAAACAACCACAATTTTAAAGGCGCTAAATTAACTGCAATTTTTGGCGGTTCGGAGTTTAATTTACAACAAATTGAGTTATCTGAAGCTGGTGCGACTATCGACATTACCATGGTTTTTGGCGGTTGTACCTTAATTGTTCCTCCAGATTGGAATATTCATCTAGGAGTGAACAATATCTTTGGTGGCATCAGCGATAAGAGAATTCCTAGCGCCATCGACACGACCAAAAATGTTTATATTAAAGGAATTTGCGCATTTGGTGGATGCGAAATTAAGAGCTTTTAATTTTGTATATTTACACTTCAATAATTAATCTTATTAAAAACAAATTGTTATGGTGATTCGGTCTCCGAAAAAGTTTTCTATTTTTCACAATCTAATCTCTTGGGTTGGCCTTTTTTCCATTCACTTTCTCACACTTTGGATTGGAAATATAGTATCATGGAAAGAAGCTTTTTTCGATGCGTTCGTTTTCAACAGTTATTTTGCACTTATTACCATTGGATTATGGTTTATTGTTTCCAATAATGATATTTTTGGAAAATTCAGCATCGATAAAATCATCACACACCTCTCCTCTTTTGTGGTAAGCATGATTATCTGGTTATTTGCGAGCATGCATACGCTACAAATGATTTTTTCCGATGACTCAAACTATCTTATTTTCCTGGAAAAATCATTCAATTTTAGAATATTCATTGGCATCGGTTTATACATCATTAATTTATTATTTTTCTATCTACTAAAATCCATCAAAAAACTGAGGGACAATGACAAACACGAAAAGAGGATTACGAAACTACTGAAAGAGACTGAATTAGAAGCATTAAAATCTCAAATAAACCCCCATTTTCTCTTTAATAGTTTAAACTCTATTCATGCGCTTACCCGTTCAAATCCAGAAAAAGCGAGTGAAATGATATTACAACTTTCGGATTACATGAGGTATTCTCTCAATCAGCAAGGGACGAGTCTAACCACACTTAAACACGAAATCAGCAATTTAGATAAATATTTAGCCATCGAAAAGATTCGGTTTGGCGACAAGCTCAATTACACGTTAACCACCGATGATGGTTCGTTAACCATGAAAATTCCGCCCATGCTACTTCAACCTCTTTTTGAAAATGCAATAAAACATGGTTTATACTCCCTGAGCGAGGGATTCTTTCTTAAAATAGACATTGTCTCTTTGGATAAAAAACTGGTCATTAAAATCACCAACAATTATGACAAGAACTATCCTTCGAAAGAGCGTAATGGATTAGGTCTTAATAATGTAAAAAACAGATTACTTAACATTTTTGGTCGAGCCGATTTGATTTCTATCCAAACAGATGATATAAATGGACTCTACACAGTACTTTTAAACATACCGCAATATGAGCAAAATTAAAATATTAATCGTCGACGACGAACATTTAGCACGAGAAATTATTAAAGGATATCTTTCCGACAGAATGGATATTGAACTTGTAGGCGAGTGCGAAAATGGACTTGATTGTATTAAATTTCTAAAAGATCAGCCCGTTGATTTACTCTTTTTGGATATTCAAATGCCTAAAATTGACGGATTTGAGATGTTAGAAGTCATTGAAAACCATCCGGAAGTAATCTTTAGCACTGCTTTTGATCAACATGCGATTCGTGCTTTTGAAAAAAATGCCATTGATTATTTACTAAAACCATATTCCAAAGAACGCTTTGACAATGCGTTAGAAAAAGCAATCCTTCGAATTAAAGGGCAACAAAAAACCACGACCCATTCACTACCCGAACAATTATCCAAAACCATTGAACGGATTATTGTCCGCAGTGGCAGCAAAATCACCCTAATTCCGGTGGAAGATATTTATTATTTTGAATCAAATGACGACTACGTCTTAATACACACCAAAACAGGTCGATTTATCAAAGATCAAACGATGAAATATTTGGAAAACAACTTACCAAAAAAGAGTTTCATTCGTGTTCATCGTGGTTTTATTGCAAACATAAATGCCATCAAATCGATAGAAGCATACTCCAAAGATTCGTACATGGGTCTGATGGAGAACGGAGAGAAAATTAAAATTAGTCCAGAGGGATATCGGAAGATTAAAGAGCAGTGATCAGTTAGCAGTGATCAGTTAGCAGTTAGCAGTGATCAGTTATCAGAGCGTCCCGAATTTCTTCAAAATTCGAGGATCTACGAAAGCTCGACCGAAAGACAGTTAACAGTTGACTGTGCTAGGCTTCTCTAAATGGCTGTGTAAAAGTTTTACAGAGTGAAACTCACTTGAAGAAGAATCTACGATTGGTTTACTTTTTAAAGACATCGATATGGCTACGGTGATCTTCGCCACCAAAAAAGCCCCAAATCGAAAGTGTATTGGTCTTGGGATTCACCTCAATTTGTCTACGCATCAATGAAGGGATAGTACCTGTTGACTGAAAATTAATCATTTGTTCCTTCTTGTTAAGTTGATACGAGAATGTGTCGATTTTCTGCTCCCCGATTAAGTACATATAATCCTCTTCAAATTTCAACTTAGGTTTGTATGCATCGTCTGTTTGATAAGTCCAAGTTCCAATCAGATCATCTTTTTCGGGGAAATTTCTGATCGTCGCAAGCGGTAAATAAGATCATTAACATCAGTAATAAATTGATTCTTTTCATTGAAAGGTTGTGATACATGATTATTGTGTTTTAAAGAAGCAAATATACATATTTTAAAAATTATAGATACAAAAAAAAGGACGACCGAGGCCGTCCTTTAATAATGTATTTTCGAACAACTATTTAACGATCAATTTTTGAACGAATTGAGTTTTGTCGTTGTTGATTTTCACGAAGTAAACACCTTTTGCAAAAGAGGTAACGTCAACATTCATAGTTGAGTTAGCTTCTAAAGAATTAGTATAAACAGTTTTTCCAGTTACATCCATGATGTTTACATTGAAAGCACCAGATAATTTGCTATCTAATGTAATGTTCACGTTGTTAGAAGTTGGGTTAGGAGAAACAGATACTTTTCCTAATTCGTTAGTAGCAACACCAGCATTAGGATCAATAGCAAACTGAGCTAAAACAGCAACATTATGATTTGGCATAGTGAAAGTATAGGTAACATCAGTGCTAAGTTCTGTTTGACTTGGATATTCAACCCATTTTTCGAAAAGGAAGCCAGTATTTGGAACAGCAGTCAATGAAACAGAAGCATTTTGAGCATAGTTACCTTCGCCAGTAACAGTACCAGCTTCAGCGCTACTAGCTTCGATTGCAGCAGCTACAACAGAGAAAAGAGAAGCATTGTTTTTTTGGTAGCGTAAAATGCTATTGTATCCACCAAAAAAGTTGTAGTTACCTACCCAACCATTATTTTCATTAGCAAAAGCGACACCTAACATTTGCATATTAGCACTAGTTGCATCTTGAAGGAAAATCGGATCATAATAATCAGCCCAGTTTAATCCATCATTAGAAAAAGCAACACCTTTAGAATCAGTGAATGGAGAAGTAGCCACAAACATATTCGTTGTTCCAGGAACATAACACATATCAAATTGATAGAAATTACCAGAAGCAGCAGCATAAGGATTCCAAGTAGCGCCACCATCAGTAGTATATTTCCATACATAATCAGTAGCAGCAGCAGTTGGAAGGCTAGCAACAATAATAAAATTTGCATTTGCCATAAATATTTTATTGCTCTCGCAAGCAGTAAAAGGAGCAACAGCAGTTGGAGCCCAGGTTACGCCATAATCAGTAGTAATGATTACACGACCCTTATTGGTGATAAGACCACCAACACCATTTGGCGCTTTTGCAGCACACTCAGCTCCATTAAAACCATATTCTGATGAAAGTGAATTAGGAATAGTTGTAGCTAAAGTCCATGTTGCACCACCATCAATTGTATAATAATTATCGAAAGGTCCACTAGCAGTTAATGGATCACCTGTACAATAACCTTTGTTTGCGTCCCAAAAATAAACTGAATTTGCAAATCCAGTCAATATACCAGGAATCGAAGTCCAGTTAGCACCACCATCTACTGTTTTCCAAATTGAAGTTGCGTTACTAACGGTATCCATAGCAGTAACAAATGCATTTGTATAAGACGAAGCAGCAAGTACGCGAGCATCTACAGTACTAGCCATTCCATTAAATGTACCTGAAATCCATGTTTCTCCACCATCATTTGTACGAGCAAATGCTTTGATATTTACACCATCTCCAGATCCATTTTCGCCACTAACCCAAGCAATATTTGAATCGATTGCTAGAATTTGAGCTGCATAAGTACTAGTTCCAAGCATGTTGGTGTTCTGTTGTCTCCATTGTTGTGCATTAGCGCTGAAAGCAAACGCTACAAACGCACACATAATTAGTAATCTTGTTTTCATTGTTGTTTATTGTTTTAATTTAACATGATGCAAATATACATTTATTTTTTAAATAATAAGGCATGGTTTAAATAATTTATGAAATAGTTTTCCACACCATTAGCACAACTTTACTCATTGATTGATTGTGTTTTACAATTGAAACAAATTACAAATTTTCAATATCCACATCGCAAAGTACAAAGTTAAGCCTCTGAATTAATAGATTTTTTTTGCTTCTTTTTTACCACAACATTGATAAAAGATAGAAATTGAACCATTAAGGCATTAAGGAAAGAAGAATATCAAAACTGAAACACATAGGAAAAACCACATAGGTACATAGGGAACCGAACCACATAGGACACATAGGAAATAGCAAAATAGAAAAAAGTCTATGTGCTCTATGTGATGTATTTAACTATGTGAACTATGTGTTTGAAAAAAAGAGAGAACAAAACCACATAGGTACATAGGGAACCGAACCACATAAGACACATAGAAAATAGCAAAATAGAAAAAAGTCTATGTGCTCTATGTGATGTATTTAACTATGTGAACTATGTGTTTGAAAAAAAGAGAGAACAAAACCACATAGGACACATAGGGAACCGAACCACATAGGACACATAGGAAATAGCAAAATAAAAAAAAGTCTATGTGAACTATGTGATGTATTTAACTATGTGAACTATGTGTTTGAAAAAAAAGAGAGAAAATGATTGTCAATAATTTGTTTATTGAGCGTAAAGTTCAGCAATTTTCACAATTACTTCGGTCGCTTTCACCATAGATTCTAGAGGAACATATTCAAATTTTCCGTGGAAATTATGACCGCCAGCAAAAATATTTGGACATGGAAGTCCCATGTATGAAAGTCGAGAACCATCAGTACCGCCTCTAATTGGTATGATAAGAGGTTTTACGTCGCACAATATCATGGCTTGTTCGGCAATATCCACAATATGTTTTACCGGTTCTACTTTTTCGCGCATATTGAAATACTGATCTGTAATTTCAGCCTTAATAATTGGCTGCCCGTATTTTTCATTCACAAACTGAACACAATCACCCATAAATTTTTTCATGTTTTCGAATTTCGAACGATCATGATCGCGGATAATGTATTGAAGCATGGCATTTTCCACAGAACCTTCCATTTTTACAAGGTGATAAAATCCCTCATAATCGGCAGTATATTCTGGTTTTGCATTTTCGGGAAGCAACATATTAAATTCCATTGCCACAAGCATTGCATTCACCATTTTTCCTTTGGCGTAACCAGGATGAATATTTCGTCCCTGAAAATATATTTTTGCACCCGCAGCATTAAAATTTTCGTATTCCAACTCCCCTATTGCGCCACCATCGATAGTGTACGCGAATTCTGCTCCGAATTTTTCGACATTAAAATGATCCACTCCGCGACCAATTTCTTCATCCGGAGTAAATCCAACTCTAATTTTCCCATGTTTAATTTCGGGATGAGCCATTAAATATTTCATCGCTTCAAATATCTCGACAATACCCGCTTTATCATCCGCACCCAACAAGGTAGTCCCGTCGGTCGCAATGATGGTTTGTCCCACATAATTCAACAGTTCTGGAAATTCTTCAACTTTCAACGACAAGTTCAATTCCGCATTCAAAAGAATATCTTCACCATTGTAATTCTCAATAATCAGTGGATTCGTCACTGTTCCCGACATATCAGGCGCTGTATCCATGTGAGCAACAAATCCAATTACAGGCACATCTTTGTCAATATTAGCTGGAAGCGTAGCCGTTACATAACTAAACTCATCAATTTCAACCTCTTGAAGTCCAATTGCTTTTAGTTCTTCAACCAAAAAATTGGCAAACACAGTCTCCTTTTCAACAGAAGGAAACGTAGTAGAGGCATCATCCGACTTAGTGTCGATGCTGATATATTTTAAAAATCTATTTAAAAGTTCTTGTTTCATTTTTATATTCTTTAATATTCATATTTTGTTTAGAGAAAGTTCATAAACCGTTCTTTTGAATAACGATCATTGATACAGTTTAAAATAATTGTCAAGTTAAGCTTATCGAAGTATTAAATTAAAAGCATTGTGAAAGTGCTTTTGAAGTCCTTCGACAAGCTCAGGATGACAGCTGGAATAGCATCTTAGTTATTTAACGTGAATCCATTATGATTATTTATTTTTCAATTTCGTTGTTAATTTCCTCTTCTGTTTGTTCTATTGAAGGTTTATCATCTTCAACTTTTGCACGCATACTTTCCCAGACGAAGTAACCGACAATTGCTAAGAATGCAACTACTGCAAGGAGTTTAGGCCAAATACTAGCTTCGTCGAATGACCAAGATTTAGTAGCGGAATCAAACACTTGGAATACGTGTAAGTTTGGATCTAAGTTGAAGAACAACAGCGTGGCACCCACTACGCCAAACAGAGCAGCACCGGCAATAAATCCACTGGCAACCAAGGTTCCTCGTTGTTCGCGAGCTTCGGCAAGTTTTTTGTTTTTCGAGCTTTTGCTAATGTAATTATGAAGTAAACCACCAACAATCAAAGGAGTATTTAATGGAAGTGGAATAAACATTCCCAAGGCAAATGCCAATGCGGGAATATTGATAAAGTTCATCAACAGTGAAATAATTCCACCAATTCCAAAAAGAAGCCATGGAACTTTAGCACCAGGTTGCATCAACGGTTCAATAATAGAAGCCATTGCATTCGCTTGAGGCGCCACCAACGGGTTGTCGTGAACCCCAGGAATTTTGACAAAACCATACGCATCATTCATTACATAAATAACCAAACCCACCGTAGCAGCAGAAACTAACGTTCCTAAAAACTTCCACGATTGTTGTTTCGCAGGCGTTGAACCCAACCAATAACCGACCTTTAAATCAGTCACAAAACCACCAGCCATCGACAATGCGGTACAAACAACTCCACCAATAATTAATGCAGCTACCATTCCGGTAGAACCTTGTAATCCTACTCCTACTAAAACAACGGAGGATAAAATCAACGTCATCAATGTCATTCCAGAAACAGGGTTACTACCAACAATTGCAATTGCATTGGCTGCAACCGTCGTAAATAAAAATGAGATGACTAAAATAGTCACCAACGCCACCAATGCCTGAACAAGTGTAACTTGAACACCAGCAAGAAGGAAAATAAAAAGAGCAATCACTGTAAGCAGGATAAAAATCATCACAAATGGCATTTTTATATCCCGTTGTGTGCGTTCCACTACTTCCACTTCTCCTTTTTTAGATGCAATTCCAGAAAAAGCCAAGCTAAAAGAGCGTTTTATTACACCAGAGGATTTGATAATACCAATGATCCCAGCCATTGCAATAGCACCCACACCAATCGGACGGACAAAATCTTTAAAGATTTGTTCTGCAGACATTGCCGCAAAAGGATTTACACCACCCGCAGCCATCATATTTCCAACTTCGGCCACCAACGGAATCAACACCAACCACGAAACCATCGATCCGACGGCAATTATCAAGGCATAACGAAGACCAATTAAATATCCAAAACTAAAAACCAAGGCGCTAATATTCATCTTAAATACCATTTTGGCGTCCATGGCCAATTTTTCGCCCCAAGGGATAAAGCGAGTAGAAATCTCATCGTGAAACAATCTAAAAGAGGAGAACATAAAATCAAACACCCCACCGATAATTCCACTCACGATGACTAAGCCAGCGGCTTTTCCACCTTTTTCGCCTGTTACCAAAATTTCGGTGGTCGCTTTGGCTTCAGGGAAAGGGAATTTCCCATGTTGTTCTTTTACAAAATATTTCCGGAATGGAATCAGGAATAAAATCCCCAATATACCTCCCAACAGTGAGGAGAGGAAAATTTGCAAAAAGTCGACTTGAATCTCTGGATAAGTATTTTGCAAGATATAAAGGGCCGGAATGGTGAAAATAGTTCCCGCAACCACCACGCCCGAACTGGCACCAATGGATTGAATAATCACATTTTGACCCAGAGCATTTTTTCTACGAGTAGCTGCAGATGCACCCACCGCGATGATTGAAATTGGAATAGCCGCTTCAAATACTTGACCGATTTTCAGTCCAGCATACGCTGTAGCAGCAGAGAATACAATAGCCATCAGCAAACCCATACCCACCGACCAAGCGGTAACTTCGGGATATTTTCTTGATGGTTTCATCAACGGGATATATTCTTCCCCTTCTTTCAGTTCCCGATAGGCATTTTCGGGTAGATCTACTACTTTTTCTTCTTGATTTTGCTCCATATTGATCTGTTTTTTATTGTTTAGTTATTCTTTTCTATTATTGTTTAATTATTCTCTTCGTCAAATTTAAGTTTTAATTCAATCTCTTCAATTGTTGGGAAACTGCTCTTTAAATCATCTGGCAAAACTTCAGTGAAACTAAAATCGCTTACACCAATAGGTTTATTAATATCACGAAGTGCAAATTCAGCTTCTACATTATTTTTGTCTCTGCATAAAAGTAGTCCAATGCTAGGTTTATCATCCTCTTGCTTTAACAAACTATCAACAGCAGATAGATAGAAGTTTAATTTGCCTGCATATTCGGGGATAAATTTGGTATTTTTCAATTCCACTACCACATAACATTTAAGTTTTATATGATAAAAAAGCAAATCGATAAAATAATCGTTATTTGCAATCACAAGATTGTATTGCTGCCCAACAAAAGCAAACCCTTTTCCTAATTCGAGTAAAAATTTGGTGATATGATTCACCAGTTGATTTTCAATGTCTTTTTCAATAAATGGCTTTGCCATAGTCATAAAATCAAAGACATAAGGGTCCTTGAGCGTTTGTTCTGCTAATTCTGACATTGGCGTTGGCAAGGTAGTTTTAAAATTATTTACGGATTGCCCTTTTCGATCATACAACCGTGACTTAATTTGTAATGCCAGAACATCTCGACTCCAATTATTTTCGATGGTTGCATTTATATAAAAAATCGCTTGTTGAGCCGATTCAGCCTTACTGAAAATCAATATGTTATGTCCCCATGGAATTTGGGCAACAAGCTGTTGCCCAATTTGGGCAACAGCTTGTTGCCCAAATTGAATATCCGGAGTCAATGTAAGATCAACTGAATAAAATTGGTAAAATTGTTTTGTGTATTTTAAATTCCGAACAGAAAATCCACGCATTTCAGGAAATTCTGATTTTAAATCTGATGATAGATTTTCTAAAAATTGAGTTCCCCATTGTGGTTGCTTTTCATTAATCATTTTACCAAGCTCCCAATAAAACTCGATCAAAGCAGAGTTTACGGTAACAGCTGCTTTAATTTGAACCGAACGTATTTTCGATTTCAGTTCAATAAACCAACTTTTATATTCAGAATTATAAATACTATTGTTATCCATAATCATTTAATTTAGCTATTAACTTTAGCTTGAATATTAAACGTAAACAAATATTTTTATTTCTTCACCACCAATAAACGGGTAAAGGTTTTTGGAATAGGACTTTTGAAGCTCATGGTAACACCATCCACGGGATGTGTAAATTCGAGTACATTTGCATGCAATCCCACTCTTGAAATAGGTGAAACTTTAGCACCATATTTTCTATCCCCAATAATGGGATGTCCAATTTCTTGAGAGTGAACTCTAATTTGGTTTTTTCTACCAGTAAGCAATTCAAATTCTACCATCGAAAACTCAGAAGTCCGTTTAAGTACTTTAAAATTTGTAATCGCTTGGCGACCTTGTTGCTCTTCGTGACTGATTACATTGTGCTCTTTGTCTTCGGTGAGCCAACTTTGAATTGTTCCTTTATCCTCTTTCACAGCACCTTCCAGAATTGCGATATAAGTTCTTTTTGTCACAAATTTATGCCAATTGCGTTGCATTTTCTCTTGAACTTCTGCAGATTTCGAAAACATCATCACTCCAGAAGTATCTTTATCTAAACGGTGAAGGACAAACAGTTTATTCTGAGGACTCATCTGTTTTACATGCGCACGAAGTTGACTATAAGCCGTTTTCTCTTTTTCTGTTCCACTGGCAATGGAGAGCAAGCCCGCATTTTTATCGATTACAATCACATATTGATCTTCATACAAAATAGTCAATCCAATAAATGCAGCTGAAAGAGGAACTTTAGAAGTAGAGATCACCACCTCTTGTCCAGCCAACAATGGATAGTTAAACTGAGTAACTACTTGATAGTTGATATATACCTGTTTATGAGTAAGAAATGATTTCACAGCCGTTCTACTTCTATCCGGAAATTGTTGAATTAAAAAAGTCATCAATTCCATAGGTTCTTTCACTTGAAATCTCAGTTTTCTATCTACAGGTTTTGCCACGCGAGGCAAGGATTTACTCTTTTTTCTCATTGAGTGATTTTTTTAATACTTTGTGGGGTTATGTCAATAAGTTTTTGTTTAAACAGTCCGCCAATAGCTTGTTTAAACGTCTTTTTACTGATACCAAAAACGTCATATATCTCATCAGGAGAAGATTTATCAGAGATCATTATTTCACCACCTTGGCGATCTAATTCATCCAAAATACGTTGTAAATTATCTTCCACTTTGCGGTAACCATATCGTTGAAGAGACAAGTCGATTTTATCATCTTCGCGAACTTTTTTCACATATGCTTTTAGTTTCTCTCCTTTATTGAGGTCCGAAAAAACTTCATTTTCGTACAAAACGCCCCAAAAAGTATGATCAATAATCACTTTGTATCCCAAATCTGTTCGCTCGGCAACAATTATATCCACTTCATCGCCAGGATTATATTCAGGAGGAACATTATCTAAGTATTTATCTATTTTAGCAGAAGCAACGACACGTTCAGTCTCAAAATCAAGATAAATATGAACCAAATACCAGCGACCCGCGGTCATTTTGACTTTTTGCTCACGATAAGGCACAAAAAGATCTTTGTACAATCCCCAATCTAAAAAAGCGCCGATGTTAGTAACTGCCACGCACTCAAGCATTGCAAATTCGCCAACCATGGCAAAGGGAGAATCCATCGTTGCAATAATCCGATCTTCGGAGTCACGATAAATAAAGACTTCTAACTCTTTACCCACTTCCCATTCGGCAGGAACCGTATTGGTTGGCAAAAGGATTTCCCCTTTTTCGCCCCCATCTAGATAAAGGCCAAAATCGACCTCTTTTACTACTACTAATTTATTCTTACGTCCTACCTCTACCATAATTTCCAATATTTGTGCAAAATTAATCATTTTTCGGCAAACGAGCAAATTTCCAGAAGAGCCCCAAGACTTTGAAAGGAGAAGGTAAAGAAGTGGCCAAGTAACCGAGAAGCCAAGTGACCAAGTTCGCGAATGCGACGATGGGGGGAAGTGAAGAGTGCACTCCCTTCGGCTTCGCCGCGGCGAATCAGGGTAAACTAGCTCAGTGACCAAAGTATGAAAAGTAAAAAGAAGAGCGCGACCCGAATTTAAAAATCGTGGATCCTCGAAAAAAAACGATCTGCCATTGGGCTGCTCTTTTTTTCGGGAAAGCGACGATGCGAATGCTAGTCAGGGGAAGGTGACGGGGTGACCGCGAAGCGAGACTCTTGCGAAGCAACACGAGCTTCGCTCCGTTACCCCGTTACTTCGTCACCCCGTCACCTCTTTGTTCTCTAATTAGTGTTTTTCGGAGGTCAAAATCGCTATTGCAATCCAGCAGGTTTAGAAAAAGCAGGATTTGTGCAAAAACCTTCATCCGTTAATGTCAACAGGAAAGCTTTCAGTTGTGCTTTTTCGATTGGAGTTAGCAATGCGCCGCCAAAACTTATCTTATGCATCAATGGATGAACGTATGGGGAATAAACCAATTGCGAACTATAAAACTCAATCACTTCATCGAGCGTTGCAAAACGTCCATCGTGCATATATGGTCCCGTTTTCGCAATATTTCTCAACGAAGGCGCTCTGTATGCGCCATGGTCTTGTGGGTTTTGGGTGACTGAAAACCGATCTCTAGAATCGGTAAACACGGAGTCTTTGCCATTGTTATAAAACTTATTGGTCGTCATCAGCGCATTTCCAATTCCACCATGACAATGAAAACAATCTGCGCCCTCTTCGGTGGTGAAAAGGATATATCCAGACATTTCGTCATCCGATAAATTCACCTCTCCCCTAAGCCATTGGTCAAATTTAGAGTTCGCACTCACTAATGTTCTTACAAATTGAGCAATCGCCTTCTGGATGCGTTCAATAGTCACTACGGGAGTCCCGAAAGCTGCTTCGAACATGGGCGGATAAATTGCAATGGATTGAATTGCGGCAACCGCTCTTTCGGGCGAACTGTTCATTTCGTGAGGCGCCTCTATGCCCATTAGTACAATATCTTCAATGGATTTTCTGCCCACATTAGGATTGTTTTTCGAAATCACTCCATTCCAAAAATAGCCTTCACTGTTGAATACCAAATTTTGCATCGGCAACATCACATGAGGCGTTGGCACACCTGTAACTCCAAAGGTAAATCCATCAATATATTTTGGATGATTAACGCCGCACTCAAAAGCAAATTCTTGAAGATGACAAGTTCCACAACTCATCAGTGAATCGGGGTTATTGCCCAGATATCCTCGAAGTCGGCCATCATAAAAAAGATAGCGCCCTAGATGAACCCCTTCCACGGTAAGCGGATTATCTACTGGATTATTAATTTGAGTTGGGAAAAATCGAGGAATTGTCAGTTGATAGGGAGTCGTTTTTTTGCTCATCTCTTCGATAAGTGACTCTTTTTTGCACGATACAATCACATTAATTGAAACAAAAACTCCAATTAGCAAAATACTTAGTACTGTTTTTCTTATAATGCTCATAGCAACGACCTCCAATTTTAAGAATCCAATTTCATCGACCCTTCATTGCAAATTTACACAAATTTTGATTTATTAACGCTTTATATTTTCGTATTGACCATAGATTTAGTACTTTTGAAGAAATATTGAGCCCCAATTATAACATATAAAACAAAATACAGATGAAATTATCTATAGGACAAAAAGTTAAGTTTTTAAATGAAGTCGGTGGCGGCATTGTCTCCAAAATCCTCAGTCCAACCATGGTAAATGTCACTTCCGAAGATGGATTTGAAATTCCCTACCTTAACTCAGATTTAATTCCTGCTTTCACTTCAGATGGTGTTGGCAAAATGTTTAATGCCGATGAAAATCAATATGCAAACATAGAAGTGACCCAGCAAGCAAATTCCAGCGAAGATTCAGATGATTTTGAGAGAGAATCAGGGTTAGAGCGATTTTCATCTGCAAAACGCGATCCAATTGGAATCTATCTTTGCTTTGTCCCTCACGATCAAGTTTGGTTATTAAAAGACGATATCGACATCTTTGTGGTAAACAATACTCCTCATATTGCACTGTATAACATTGTGTTAAACACTAACGAGTCGACTTGGGAAGGCGCAGATTATGGATCAATCAATCCAAATTCAAAAATGCTCATCGACACCATCACAAGGGAAGACATCAATCGTTGGATGAAAGGATCGTTTCAGGTTCTTTTTCACTGCGAAAAAAGCAGTCAAATGATCACACCAATCAGCGACTCATTTTCAATAAAATCTTCCAAATTCTTCAACAAAGACAGCTATCATTCCACTTCATTTTTAGCAGAAAGAGCGGTCACCATCAACATTGGAATTGTTGCTGAACCTTTAATCGAATTCAAAGAAGAGAAAAAGAAGTACGACGATTTAACAATTGCCGAAACATCCAGCAGAAAAATATTTACTGTAGAAGGGATTTTGAAAAAATTTACCGTCGACGAAGGAATCGCAGAAGTAGATTTACACATCGAAGCCTTGGTAGAAGACCCATCGGAAGTGGACACTGTTCAAATGTTGACCATTCAAACGTCTACATTTAACAAATATCTTGAAGAGGCAATTAAATGCAAATATCAAAAAATCACCTTCATTCATGGAGTTGGTATTGGACGATTGAAAAGTGAAATATTAAAAATATTATCACAATATCCTAACCTACATTATTTTGACGCACCCATGTCTAAATATGGAACTGGAGCAACAGAAGTTTGGATTAAATAACAGTCAACAGTTAACAGTCAACAGTTAACAGTTAGCAGTTAACAGTCAACAGTCAACAGTTAACAGTCAACAGTTAACAGTTAACAGTCAACAGTTAGCAGTTAACAGTTATCAGCGCGAAGCGTGGCTGAATAGAGCGCGAAGCGGGACTGAATACAGCGCGAAGCGTGGCTGAATACAGCGCGAAGCGTGGCCAAATACAGTTAAAAGGGATCAGCGCGTCCCGAATTTTTTCAAAATTCGTGGATCTTTGAAAGCGTGGCTAAATACAGCGCGAACGGGACTAAAAAAACTGTCAACTGTTCTACCTCTGTTAACTGAACACTGTTAACTGTTTTGTCACTTATCACTTTTTTAAAAATTCCGCGTTCCTAATCCTAAAAAAACGTACCTTTGCATTTGTAACAACGAATGGGTTTGTCGCTGTCTCTGGCAACGGAGAGAGAGGAAAGTCCGGGCAATACAGAGCGCCATGCTTCCTAACGGGAAGGGGTTGTAAACGGGAGGTTACAGCTACAGATAGTGCCACAGAAAATAACCGTCTTATTGCTTGCAGTAAGATAAGGGTGAAAACGCGAGGTAAGAGCTCACGCTTAATCCAGGTGACTGGGTTAAGGGGTAAACCTCATGGATTGAAAGACCAAATAAACCGAGGCTTGAGGGCTGCTCGCCTGATCTCGGAGGGTAGGTCGTTTGAGGTGTATGGCAACATACATCCTAGATAAATGACAAACATCATGCTTCGGCATGGGACAGAATCCGGCTTATAAATTCGTTGTTACAATGCCTCCCATTTTTTTATTTCCAATTTTATCCAACGGTGTTTCCAAACAGAAACTAAAACCAACTTGATTTATTTTCATGGGGGAATCACTTTTATTTGTGAGATATAGCGCAAAAAAAGACCTGCTCTTGCGAGCAGGTCTACCCCACCATGAAAAAACTATGTATGTGTACATAGCTTACCTTAAATATTTTTAGATTAGAAAACTAATCGTATGTAACAAGTGAATGAACTAATTTGAATGACAAAATTACTACTAAAAAACCAATCCACCAAATATAAAAACGAGTTTAACATTTATTTCAAATAAAAATCCAGAAACTCAAAACAGGTGAATAAGATAAAACACTGATTATAAATACAATAAAATCAGCATTCTACTTCTTCCTTTTTTTCTTGGGTCCCTTAGAAACACGGTATTTAACAACTTTAGTATTTGCTTTAATATCATCGCTGATCAAAGTTTTCCAATCATAACGTTCTTGCGTTCCAAAATCGATGGTTTCTTGATATTCTCCTTTGTTGAGTTTTAGGACTTCAACCTCTTTTCCGATAAAGTTTTGAATTTCCATCAAAATAGGTTTTTCTGCTTCGCTACAGAAGGAGATTGCAAATCCTTTATGAGAACCGCGACCCGTTCGGCCAATTCTGTGTACATAATTCTCTGCAACATCTGGCAAATCGTAGTTTACAACATACTCCACACCATCAATATCAATTCCTCGAGCACTTACATCTGTGGCTATTAGAATTTTAATTCCACCCACTCTAAATTTTTGCAAACTCAATTGGCGTTCCAATTGATCTTTATCGCCATGCAATGTCTCGGCTACAATTTCCATCCGTTCTAATGCGCTGCAGACTCTTTCGGCACGAACTTTTGTTCTGACAAACACTAAAATTTTAGCTTCAGGATGTTCAAAAATCAATCGTTCTAAAAAGAATCGCTTATCGTCCATCTCCACAAAAGCAACTTGGTGATGAATGTTTTTCGCCACTGGATCGTCGGGAGCAATTTGAATACGTATCGGATTATGAACCAACGAGTAAGCTGTTTTTTTAATCGCTTCGTTAATGGTGGCCGAAAAATACAATGTTTGATGTCTTTTGGTCAAAAATCGTTTCACATCTCTAATATCACGAATAAAAGAGTCGTCCAACATCCTATCCGCCTCATCCAAGACAAGAAAAGAGACCTGTTGTAAATCGATAAAACGTTGATTAATTAAATCAAAAACACGTCCAGGAGTAGCAATGATAATATCAATGCCTTCCACCAATTTTCGAATCTGTTTATCCTGATCTACTCCACCATAAATGGCAATAGAAGTAACAGAAGTCTCTTTTTCTATTTGATGAAAAACTTGAGAAATCTGCAACGCCAGCTCGCGTGTTGGACACAAAACAATGGCGCTAATAGTATCGATTTTTTTGGACAGTTTTTTTCTAAAAATAGTTTCTACAATAGGAATTGCATAAGCAGCCGTTTTTCCAGTCCCTGTTTGTGCTATGGCGAGCAAATCTTCACCTTTTAGGATTGGGGGAATTGCTTTGTATTGAATATCGGTGGGCCTAATATATCCCATTGCTTCAATATTCTCTTTTATCTCCCTTGTAAACGCATATTGATCAAATCTCATTGTATCCTTATTATTTTAGTGCAAAGGTAGTGAATTTAATGTTTGTATGAAAAGCATTAAACTTTTGCTTTTACTTCTTTGTATTGATTCTTCTATGAACCGAAGGACGGCGGAGCCAATTGAGTGGAAACAAAGCACAAATATAAAATTGCTATTTTTAAATTGTCATACTGTGCCTTCATCAAAAATTATTGGAAATAAAGGGTTAATGACAGTGAGGAAATTCACTGATCTTTTGTAGCATAGAATACTCAGTATGAGGTTTTTTCTTTTGATAAAGAGAGTAAAACTACTTCGAAGATTTTTCTTTTTTAGTGTCACTTTTGTCTTGACATCCCGCCTTGCGGGATAAACTCCAGTAACTGTTTTCAAGTCCCGTAGGGACGTAATGTCGGTAAAAAAAAGATCTAAAATTATAAGTAAGTGCCGTAGGTACGAAACCTAATAACTTAAAAAGGAAAACCACTTTACTTCGAAGTTCTACTTTTAAATACAAAAAACAATTTTACTTCGAAGAAGCTATTTCGATTGAGACTTTTGCCTTGACGCAAAAGTAACCAAAAAGTCAAGAAGGAGCGAATGCATGTTTTCTGGAAATTTCAAATGCAATAAGCAATTCTTTAGCAAGGTAGGCTAATTTGAAGTCTTTGTTGTTTTTTATATGGCTTTGGCTTTTCCCTAGACTTAAAATTAGGACGTAAACGCCCTTGCTGAATTGCTAATTGTATTTGAAAACTATTGTTTTTAAGGGCTCGCTCGCTCCTTCAGATCCCACGCGCAGATGATTTGGTCTTTTTAGAAGATTTAGAGCTACGCAGTGATGGCTTACGCATGTTCTTCTTTATTAGTGAAAACCTAGGAAGGTGGCTGAGGCACTCGAAGTCACCTTGAGCGAGGATGATTCTACTAATATAAAAAAAGACATTTTGCTCAGAAGGTTTTTTCAATAGCAAAATTAAAGATTAGGGTTAGTCAAATCTAGAAGAAAAGACTAATCCTAGGTTTCACGCCGAAACTTTACCAAAAATCCATAATCGTTTATTTATGAGGCAGATATGTAATTCTGTCATTGGTAGTTAGCCTGCACTGAGCCTGTCGAAGTGAAGTATTACAGTGAAAGCCTTTTGGATGCCCTTCCCTTCGAGTGCCTCAGGGCAGGCTAACTCTACGGTGACAATGAAATAAATAAGCTCATACTTTAAACATAAAAAACTTTGTTATAGCATTTCCACTCAATTGGCTCCGCCGTCCTTCGGTTCGTAGTAGAACCAAAAAAAAAGACCTGCAAAAAATTGCAAGCCTTGATTTTTATATTTATTGTTCAATTAAAAACAACTGGAACCATCAAAACAATGGGTGCAAAGTTTCTCTTTGGGCAATCCGATGGCTTCCACCAAATCGTCGAGACGTTGGAATTTTAGTGAATGTAATCCCAATCGGATTCGGATTTTATCTACCATCTCTTTGTACTCTGGAGAGTCAGGATTTGAATATATAGCCATATCTACTCCCTCTTTGCCTTCAATCTCTTTAACAGCTCTAAACGTGGCCAAATCCATGTTGGAACGCGAACGACTAAAGTTTAAATACTGACACGGATAGGTGAGTGGGGGACAAGCGATGCGCACATGAACCTCTTTGATGCCGGCGTGATATAAATCTTGTACATTTCCTTTTAGCTGTGTTCCTCTCACAATAGAGTCGTCTAAAAACACACCTCTATTTCCCACAATAATTGATTTGTTTGGAATCAGTTTCATCTTAGCAACCAAATCTCTCATCAGCTGATTCTGTGGCATAAAACTTCTGGGCCATGTAGGAGTGTATTTTGAATAAGGTCGCTTTAATGGAATTCCTGTTTGGTGACTATATCCCATGGCATGTCCTACGCCAGAATCGGGAACACCGGCTACAAAATCTACCTCTATGTCGTCGTTTTTTGCCAATGCAGCACCGCATCTGTAACGACTTTCATCTACATTTATTCCTTCATAAAAGGAGGGAGGATAGCCGTAGTAAACCCATAAAAATGAACAAACTTGCATCTTTTCATACGGCGCTTTTAATTGCTCGTAACCATCTGCAACTATTTTTACTATTTCTCCAGGTCCCAAGTATTTTACTGTTTCGTAACCTAAATTTGGGAAAGCACATGTCTCAAATGAAGCGGCATGTGCGCCCTCTTTTTTGCCAATTACGATTGGCGTTCGCCCAAGTTTGTCACGCCCAACGATGATTGCATCTTCGGTGAGAATCATCAACGAGCATGAACCTTCGATTTTGTCATATACATTTTGAATTCCTGAAACAAAATCAGTCCCATCCGCTATCAACATCGCAATCAATT
This sequence comes from Bacteroidales bacterium, assembly GCA_038240835.1. Classification (GTDB taxonomy): domain Bacteria; phylum Bacteroidota; class Bacteroidia; order Bacteroidales; family WCHB1-69; genus JBAXTE01. The sequence continues at coordinate 26,479 of JBBRGJ010000016.1, forward strand.
CCGTGGGATTAATCTGACCCTGACTTGTATCCGAATAAACTTGATGATTTTTTAAAAACTGCTTTTCAAGTTCTACAATGTTGTTGATTCGGGCAACGGTTGCCACAGCATATCTTCCCAAATGTGATGTTACAATGATTGGTTGTGCCTCCGTATCACTGATTACACCAATTCCGTGATTTCCTGAAAATGTTTTTAAGTCATCTTCAAATTTGCTTCTAAAGTAGCCATTTTCTAGACTATGAATGGCTCGTTGAAACCCTTTTTCTTTCGAAAAGAAAGCCATTCCAGCTCTTTTAGTCCCTAAATGTGAATGATAGTCTGTTCCGTAAAAAACGTCTGGTATGCAGTCCTCTGTTGAAATACTGCCAAAAAATCCACTCATAATGTGTGTGTGTTATTGTAAGTGGCAAAATTAAGTTATTTTATTTATTACCCAAGTATAAAATTGTTATTTTTTCTAAATCGATTAATTAGTCGGGTTATTTTAATATTACTTGTGAAAAAAAACTACTTTACTTCGAAGATATTATTCTTGTTGGATACTTTTGCCTTGAAATTCCGTTCTGTGGATAATATTCAACAAAAAAAACGGTCTTCCTTTTTGGGTTGACCGTTTTTTAATAAGGTATTATTTGCTGTTTTTATCCACCAAAATCATCAAATGCGATGTTCTCTTGAGGAACTCCCATGTCGTCTAACATTTTCTGAACTGCATCGTTCATTTGTGGAGGACCGCAAAGGTAGTATTCAATTTCTTCGGGTTCTTCGTGTTTGTCTAAATATTCATTTTTTATCACCTGATGGATAAATCCAACGTATCCTTTCCAATTATCTTCTGGTTTTGGTTCGGAGAGTGCGATGTTAAATTTGAAGTTTGAGTTTTCACGTTCTATTTTTTCGAAATCTTCTACGTAGAAAAGTTCTTTTAACGAACGACCTCCGTACCAGAATGTGGCTTTTCGGCTTGTCTTTTTGGTGTCGAATTGGTCAAAAATATGTGAGCGCATCGGAGCCATTCCAGCGCCACCGCCAATAAACATCATCTCTCTTTGAGTATCTTTGATGTGAAATTCGCCATAAGGACCAGAAATTGTCACTTTATCACCCGGTTTGCGAGAGAAAATAAACGAAGAGCAAATTCCAGGATTTACGTTCATAAATGCTTTCTTTTTTCTGTCCCAAGGTGGCGTAGCTATACGTATGTTGAGCATCACAATGTTGCCCTCGGCAGGGTGATTTGCCATGGAGTATGCTCTGTAAATAGGCTCATCGTTTTTCATTTTCAAATCCCAAATTCCAAGAGCATCCCAATCGGAACGATATTCTTCTTCTACGTCTATATCTTTCTTAAAATCGATCACACATTCAGGAACATCAATTTGGACATAACCGCCACTTCTAAAATCAAGGTGTTCACCTTCGGGAAGTTTAACCACAAATTCTTTGATAAAAGTAGCCACATTTCGATTTGAAACTACTTCACACTCCCATTTTTTAATTCCAAAAACTTCGGCAGGAATGTGAATTTTAAGGTCGTTTTTCACCTTCACTTGGCATCCTAAACGCCAGTGGTCTGCTTGCATTTTTCGGTTGATAAAACCTGTTTCAGTCGGTAAAATATCTCCACCACCTTCCAATACTTGGCATTTGCACATGGCACATGTTCCACCACCACCACAGGCAGAGGGGAGAAATATCTTTTGTTGAGACAATGTGGAAAGCAAGGTTGAACCAGTTTCTACTTCAATTTCTGTCTCTTCGTTGATTAATATTTTCACATTCCCCGTCGGCATTAGCTTAGCTCTAGCAAATAGCAACATTCCAACTAAAATCAATGTAATAATTAAAAAAATCACACTGCTTATAATAAGTATCATTGTAAGACTCATAGTCGTTCTTTTTTATTTTGTTATAATTTTATTCCTAGAAAGCTCATAAATGCAATTGCCATCAATCCGGTGATGATAAACGTGATGCCAAGTCCCTTTAATGGTTTTGGAATATTAGAATATCTTAGTTTTTCGCGGATAGCTGCGATAGATACAATGGCAATCATCCAACCAAAGCCCGATCCCAGCCCAAAAGCAGTTGCTTCTGCTAAACTTTCGTATTCACGTTCTTGCATAAAAAGGGAACCGCCCAAAATGGCGCAATTTACGGCAATAAGTGGTAGAAAAATTCCTAACGATGAGTAAAGTGCGGGCGAGAATCGTTCAACAATCATCTCAACCAATTGAACTAAGGAGGCGATGACTGCGATAAACATGATGAAACTCAAAAAGCTTAAATCATATCCAGCATACTCTTGTCCTAGCCATGACAATGCGCCCTGTTTGAGTACGTAATTTTCTAAAAGATAGTTGATGGGAACGGTCACTAATAATACAAAAACGACCGCCACTCCTAATCCTAACGATGTTTTTACTGTTTTGGAGACGGCCAAAAATGAGCACATTCCCAAAAAGTAGGCAAACACCATGTTGTCTATAAAGACCGATTTGACAAATATATTGATTAAATTTTCCATAAATTTATATGTCTATGTGTGATTAATGTAGGTTGTTTTTAGTCTTTTTCAATGAGTTCTTTGCTGTATGATCGTTGTATCCAAATGATTACCCCAACAATAATAAGTGCCATCGGAGGAAGAATCATAAAGCCATTGTCTTTATAGCCCATGTCGTATACCGCTTGAGGAATTACTTGATAACCCCAGATGGATCCTGATCCAAAAAGTTCACGGATAAAAGAGACAATCATCAAAATTAAGCCATAACCCAACCCATTACCAATTCCATCAATTAGAGAAGGAAGTGGTTTGTTTGCCATGGCAAATGCTTCCAAACGACCCATAAGTATACAGTTGGTGATAATTAATCCTACAAATACGGAGAGTTGCTTGCTGATGTCGTAAACATAAGCTTTTAGAAATTGATCGACAATGATTACAAGCGCTGCAATTACCACTAGTTGAACAATGATCCGTATACGAGGGGGAATTGAATTTCGAAGCAAGGAGATGATGAAATTGGAGAATGCAGTGACGACCATAACCGATAAGCTCATCACAAAGGCAGGTTTCATTTGGGCTGTTACCGCTAAGGCAGAACAGATTCCCAGAACCTGAACAGTGATAGGATTACTCATATTGAGTGGTCCAAAAAGCAGTCTGCGGTTGGCGACCGAAAAAAGTGAGTTAGAAGATTTATGTTCGCTCATACCTATTTGATTTTTAAAAATGGTTCGTAAATGTGTAAACAATCTTTCAACATATCGTTGGTTCCGTTGCTGGTAATAGTGCCTCCCGAAATAGCATCTACGCCATGTTTTGGATCTAAGGTGCTGTTTTTAACTCCACCTTTTACCACGGTTATTGAAGTTAATTTACCTGTTTCGTCGAAAATTTGCTTCTCTTTGAATTGATTTTGGAATGGTTGTTCGCTTATTTCTGCACCTAAGCCAGGTGTTTCTCCCTTATGTCCGAAGGTAACTCCAGAGATTGTGTTTTTATCGCTTTTAAGAGAGATATTTCCCCAAACTGGTCCCCATAATCCTTTTCCGTATAAAGAGACGATGTATAAGGTGTCGTTTTTGTCTCCTTTAAAGACAAAAACGGGGAATAAAGCAACTTCTTTCTTTTCGTATTTTTTGAGTTCTACTTTTAAGTTGATATCAAATGGACGGATGTTCCCTTTCACTTGCTTTTGGTTGGAAAATTCGGCAACGATTTCACCTTTGCTATCCACAGCTAGTTCGCGGACAATGTATTTGTCGTAAGCAGCAATGGCATCTTTGGCCTCTACTGTAACGTCGGCAGATTTTAATATCTGTTGCATCTTCTCAATCCTGACATTGTTGTCTTGAGCTGGTTTCAATAATGTAGCGGTAGTAGCAAGCAATATTGCCACCAAAACTACCATCACCGATGCATATATGAATATGTATTTATTACTAAACATAGTTTTTCTATTTTATAATTTAACGTTTATTTTAGCCCGTTTCAAGCGTCGTTTGATGTTTGAGTTGACTACGAAATAGTCAATCAATGGCGCAAAAACATTCATTAATAATATTGCAAGCATGGTCCCCTCCGGATAAGCGGGGTTAACGACTCTCACCATGATGGTGAAAACGCCAATAAAGAATCCATAAATGATTTTGCCAGTGGGTGTTTGAGATGCCGATACTGGATCTGTTGCCATAAATACTATTCCAAATAAGAATCCACCCATCAACAAGTGTTGGAATGGAGGAAGTTGCATGTATGCATTGGCGTCGACTAAATTCAAAAGATATCCAGATGCTAAAAGTCCCGCAACTGCCGAAAGCATGATTCTCAAACTTCCAATTCCAGTCCATATTAAGAAAATAGCTCCGATTATAATTGCAATTTTTGATGTCTCTCCAACACTTCCAGGCATAAATCCGTAAAACATGGTTTGCATATCTGGAATTTTGTCAAACTGTCCTGCAGTCGCATTGCCTAAAGCAGTAGCGCCAGAAAAGCCATCCATTTTCTCTGCGATCCATACTTTCTCGCCAGTGATATCACCTGGATAGGCAAAGAAGATAAATGCACGCGCTACCAAGGCTGGATTTAAGAAGTTCATTCCTGTTCCGCCAAAAACTTCTTTGGTGAAAATGATTGAAAAAACAGATGCTACGGCGACCATCCATAATGGAACATCTGGAGGCATCACAAGCGGAATAAGCATTCCGGTGACTAATACGCCTTCGTTTACGGTGTGCCCTGTAATTTGAGCAGAGACAAACTCAACGGCCAAGCAGGCAACGTAGGAGACTACAATGATTGGAAATACTTTTAAAAATCCAAATCCAAAATTTTCTAAAAATCCCACATGTTGTCCGAGCGACAGAAAATGTTGATAGCCAACATTATACATGCCAAATAACAATGTAGGCATCAAAGCGATGACCACGAAAATCATGGTTCTTTTTAAATCTATTCCATCCCGAATGTGCGTTCCCTTGAGGGTTACATGGTTTGGAACGAACAAGAAAGTTTCAAATGCGTCAAATGTAGATCTAAACATTTGCAATTTGCCCCCTTTTTGAAAGTTCGGTTTTATCTTATCTACTATTTTTCTAAGTGCTTTCATATTTTTTTACTGATTTCTATTAACACATCTCTTTTTGAATCATCTCTATCCCGCTTCTGATGAGCTGTTGGGACTCTATTTTGGAAGTACATACATATTCGCAAAGCGCAAAATCTTCTTCTGCAACTTCATAAATGCCTAAGTTCTCCATTAATTCTACGTCTTTGATGATAATCGCTTTCAACAGTTGAACAGGAAGTATGTCCCAAGGGAATACTTTTTCATATTGTCCCGTAACCACAAAGTTTCTCAATTCACCATGATAATTGGTGTCAAGTGTGTACTTTTTCTTGGGTGTTAACCATGAGAAGAAGGTGCGTGATAGACTGAATTTGTCAAAACCTGGCGAAATCCAACCCATAAACTCATAATAATCTCCTTCGGGAATTACCGTTAGCTGGTGGTCGTAAAAACTCAAAAAGCCAGTTTTTTCAATTTTAGTCCCAGTTAGAACATTGCCGCTAATAAATCGAGGATTTTCACCAATAATCTCTTTTGCAGTTAGATTTTCAATGGATTGTCCTAGTATTATTGTGTAATATTGTGGGTCGCCAACCGAGGGTCCGGTGAAAGCGATGGTTTTTGAAAAATCTAAAACTCCTGTTTGAAAATAGTTGCCCATGATGATCAAATCTAACAAGTTGATTGTCCAAACGATTTCGCCTTTGTTTATCGGACTTAAATGATGTATTTGAGTCCCAACATTTCCTGCAGGATGTGGCCCTTGGAAATAATTAATCTCTACGTTCTTGATTTCGTTTAGCGGCGAGGAAGAATCTCTAAGTGATAAATAGACTGATCCGTTGGTTAGTTTCTTCAACTGATCAACGGCCGCTTGAATTTGTGGGTTTTTGTTTTCTGCCAAATAATTGTAATCGGGTGCTAATGGCGAGGAGTCAAATCCGGAAATAAAAATTGCCTTTGGCAAATCTGTTGGATTGGCTATAATATGATAGGGACGTTGGCGAATCATCGGCCATAAACCAGTCTCTAATAGTGATGAAATAATCGATTCTTTGGTTTCTGAAGAGAATGTTAGATTATTAAGTTGACTCTTTTTTTGATCACTCTTGATGATAACCTCTTGGATTACTCTCTTCTCGCCCCGAATAATATCCGTAATAACTCCCGAAACTGGGGAGACAAATTTTATTTGCTCATTAGATTTAGCATAAAATAGAGGAGTGCCAATCATAACTTCATCGTCAACTTTAACTAAAAGTTTGGGAACAATGCCCACAAAATCAGTTGGTTTGATTGAAAATAGAGAAGAATCTAATTGTTTGCATTGATTTACCGCCAAGCCTTTTAAAGGAATATTAAGCCCTTTTCTAATGGTAATGTTTTTTGGCATACGTAACATTATTAATTGTTATTATTTATATGTTGACAGCTCTTACAACACGGTTTATTTTTTAATTGTTCAAAGATTCACAAATTAAATTCATAAATTTACCGTTGATAAGAAAATCAAAGTTATGAAAAAAATATTTATTATTGTTTTTTTATTTTTAGCAACTCCTTGTTTGTATTCTCAAATTCAATTTTCTGATACAGTTTTTAATAAAAACATTGCCTCCTTACAACTGTATCGTAGTGGTTTTGCTTTGTCTAATCCGATTATTCAATTGGGCACTAGTGAGCAACTTACGCTCTCGTTTGATGAGTTTGGCACGGAGAGTAATTTCTATAATTATACCATTACTCACTGCAATTCCGATTGGAAAGCAAGCGATTATTTAAAAAATGAATATGTTGAACCTTATACCAACGAACCGATTAATGATGTGTTATATTCCAATAATACATTAACGGATTATGTTCACTACGAAATCTCTTTTCCCAACGATAATGTGAAAATTTTAAAATCTGGGAACTATATTCTTTCTGTATACTCAAACGATGAAAATGAACCCGTTTTTACGAAAAAGTTCTATGTTATGGAATCTTCTACAATTTCTATTGCTGCAAATGTTAAACAGGCAACGGATTTGGCCGATAAACTACAAAAACAGGAAGTAGATTTAGTCCTTGGTAGAAAGAATATTACGAATACTTCAAAATTAAAACTTTTTATTCAGCAGAATGGAAGAGTTGATAATATGGTTTCTTTAACTCCTTCATCGAGTAATTCGGAACAAATTTTTTACGATTACGATCGTGAGAATGTCTTTGACGGTGGTTCCGAATTTAGAGCGTTTGATCTGAAAAGTGTTCGTTATAAATTGGATCATGTGCAAATTTTAGAGCAGCGTGATAATGGTCACCATGCATTTTTGTGGGCCGATAAACAGCGAAGATATCAAGCTTATGAATCGTTGACAGATCTTAATGG
>JBBRGJ010000017.1:0-33269 GCA_038240835.1 Bacteroidales bacterium
ATTGGCAATGTTGCCCCAGATATTATCCAAAAAGACACTTCTGGAAACATTCGTAAATTGAGTGAATTTAGAGGCAAATGGGTTATTATTGATTTTTGGGCATCGTGGTGCCGACCATGTAGAGCCGAAAACCCTCACATGGTAGAGGTTTACAACAAATACAACAGCAAAGGGTTAGAAATTTTCGGCGTTTCGTTGGATAAATCTGGACCGAGTTGGAAACAAGCAATTGTGGCCGACGGAATTCGATGGACACAAGTAAGCGACTTAAAGTATTGGGATGCAGAACCTGCCAAAATGTATGGGGTAAAAAGTATTCCTGCTACTGTCATCTTATCGCCAGAAGGAAAAGTAGTCGCTAAAAACCTTAGAGGCGAGGAGTTGGATAAGTTTTTGGAATCTATTTTTAAATAAAAAGAAGGCAAACGACTTGTTTAACTTGTCAACTTTTTATTCATCTTGTTTTTACTTTCCTAAAGTCTAAACTTAGTTTTCTTCACTTTTTGGTCTATTTTGGAAGAGATATTTTTCTCTTTGCAATGTTTTACGATTGCTTGTAAGAAGTGGGCTCCGTATTTGTCTATTTTAAAAGCGCCAAACCCTGATATTTGTGCTAATTCTATGGAGTTTTGTGGAAAGTAGGTGCATAATTCAAACAAGGTATTATCCGATAAAACCACAAAAGGAGGAACTCCCTGACTGTTTGCTATTTGCATTCGTAGCATTCTAAGTGATGAGAAGAGCTCTTTGTCGTGGTTTTGTAAGTTGTTATTATTTGACGTTGCAATTTCAAGATTTTTCACCCGCACCAAGATTACTTTTTCAGTTCCTTTTAGAATTGGAATAGCCAGTGGTGTGGTCTTTAGGATTGGAAATTTAGTTTCTGTTTGAATGATAATGCCTTTTTGTACAAGTTGACGAATGACAGAATTCCAGAAATAATCGGGTTTATCTTCGCCAATTCCATAGGTTTTAATTTCTCGCAAGGCGGGAGTGATTTTTTGTGATTTTGAACCTCGAATAAAATCGACCACCATTCCTGCTCCAAAGCGTTCACCCATTCTCAGAATAGCAGAAAGTACTTTTTGAACTTCAATGGTTCCATCGTATTCATCCACCGAAGTCAGGCAGAAGTCACAAGATTTGCAGTTCCCATCATGTTTTTCGCCAAAATAGGTCATTAAAAACTGCCTTCTACACGAGGTGGTTTCTGCAAAAGTTGCCATTTTGCTTAGTTTTCGGTGCAAAATTGCATTCAAATCTAAATCTTCGCCATTGTCGATGATGCTTCTCCATTTAGACACATCACCTTTTGAATAAAACAGGTACGCTTCTGCGCGGGCGCCATCTCTTCCAGCTCTTCCAGTTTCTTGGTAATATCCTTCAATGTTTTTAGGCAAATCGGCATGGATTACAAATCGGACATTGGATTTATCGATGCCCATTCCAAAAGCGATGGTGGCGACGACAATTTTGATGTTATCTTTTGAAAAATCAGATTGTACTTGTGTTCTCACTTCAGGAGGCAATCCTGCGTGGTAACAAGCCACCGAATGGCCGAGCTTCTGAACAAAAGCCGCCATTTTTTCTGTAGATTTACGGGATAAACAGTATATAATTCCAGAATCGTTTAAATTCTCTTTTAAATAGCTGTACAAAAAAGTGTTTAATTCTATTTTTGGTTTAACGTAATAGTAGATATTTGGGCGGTTGAAAGAGGATTTAAAGTTTTGAGCATCTTTTAATTGCAATAGCGACAGAATGTCTTTTTGAGTTGTATCGTCGGCACTGGCGGTGAGCGCCATAATGGGAACATTTGGAAAGTGTTCCTTGAGTGAGTTTAGATTTAGGTAATCGGGACGGAAATCGTGCCCCCACTGAGAAATACAATGTGCTTCGTCGATGGCAAAAAGGGAAATTGTCATCTTTTTCAGATATTCAAACATGAAACTACCCAGTTGAAGTCGCTCTGGAGAAATGTACAATAATTTGGTTTGCCCGTGATAAATCTGATTAAAAACGTCGTGTTGCTCCTCTTGCGATTGTGTGGAGTTTAGGCAAACAGCAGGAATACCGTTCATCAACAGCGAGTCTACTTGGTCTTTCATCAGCGAAATAAGCGGAGAAACCACCACGGTAAGTCCCGGCAACATAAGCGCAGGCACTTGAAAACAGAGCGATTTTCCACCTCCGGTAGGCATAAGTACCAACGAGTCGTTTCCCGCGAGTGTGGTGTTGATAATTTCTTCTTGGCGGTCTCTAAAATCGGAGTAGCCAAAATGCTTTTTGAGGACCAATTTTGGTTCATTTTTAGATTGTTTTAACATGGTGTTGGTTTTAGTGTTTTTTTACTATTATTTCTGGGGTTGTGATGGTATTGCTGATGTGTAAAGCTCGGTCGCAGATACGACAATCAAATCGAATGGTGTCGTATGTGGATGCAAAATTGTTGATGGGAACTTCTATGGAAATAGTCCCTTTGAGTGGTTGTTTTTCGGTTGAGGTGTTTAATATCGGAATTCGTGCGTTGAAGGTTTCGAAGAGTGCTGGTTTTACAAAAGTTCCTCGCTGTTTTTCGTAATAATCAATAAAAAAATTATAATAGTACACAGATGCGGTGTCGAACGGAGGCTGAATATCGGTATTTTTCAACCCAACATCACCATCACCATCGGTAAAATCGATTAATAGAATTCCATAATTATCGACATTTCCGCCATTTGGAATTTTATTGAAACTATTAAAGGTGATCATTGGCTCAATGGGGAATTCTTCTACTTTTTTGCAAGAGAAAAAACCCACTGCCAACACGATGATGGTGAAAAATATAAATAAAAAACGAGTACGCATAAAATTACCTCTTATCTTTGCAAAAAATATTATTACAGACAAAAGTAACTTAAAATGCCCAATTTTGTCACATCTTTCACAAATAAAATTTTCAACATCCAAAATGATGATGATTTTAGAAGTGTGTCAATTGCTCTGTTTCTGCACCAGTACAAACATTGCAAGATTTATAAAGAGTTTACCGACTATTTAAAAATTGACCCCAATGAAGTAACGACTCTTGAGAAGATTCCGTTTTTGCCCATTCAGTTTTTCAAAAACCACTTTATCATCTCTTCGTATCGAAACCCAAAACTCTGTTTTGAGAGCAGTGCTACCACAGGTTCGGTTGTTTCCAAACATTATGTGTGCAGTCCAGAGGTTTACATAGAGAGTTTTTCACGTCATTTTGAATCTTGTTTCGGAAACCCGAAAGAGATTGCAATCTTAGCACTTTTGCCCTCATACTTAGAGCGTTCCAGTTCGTCGTTGGTTTACATGGTGGATTATTTTATCCAACAATCATCCATTGCGGAGTCTGGTTTTTTTATGTACAATACCGACGAACTTTATACTATTTTGTCCGATTTAGCTCGTCGTAAACAGAAAACAATTCTTTTTGGGGTCACTTTTGCGCTTTTAGACTTTGTGGAAAAATTCAAGATTGAGTTTCCCGACTTAATCATCATTGAAACGGGCGGCATGAAAGGGCGAAAAGAGGAGATTACGCGCTACCAATTGCAGGAGCAACTTTGCAATGGATTTGGCGTACAAAAAGTCTATTCGGAATATGGAATGACAGAGTTGTTATCGCAAGGATACACTTCGGGAGGAGTCTCTTTCACAGCGCCCGCATGGATGAAAGTCCTAGTTCGCGAACCCAACGATCCTCTGACTGTTCACAAAGAGGGTCGAAATGGAGGATTAAACATAATTGACCTTGCAAACATCGAAAGTTGTGCATTTTTGGCCACCCAGGATTTGGGGACTGTGTTTGCCGATGGCTCGTTTGAAGTGCTTGGCCGCTTTGATGATAGCGAAATTAGAGGGTGTAATTTGATGTCTGTTTAGGGTGGGAAGTTTTGGCTACGAATTTACGTCCGCAGCGGAGGGAAGATGCGAAGCGTGTCTGAAAGATTTTTTTTTGCTAAAAACTTAGCGATGGTTCGGTCACTTGGGCACCTCTTTTTTTACTCGCAGTTTACTTTTTCTAAATCCGTACAAGAAATAGATCACCAATCCGATTGCCAGCCAAATCAGGAACCGAAGCCAATTGGTAATTCCCAATTCTGTCATCAGATATAAATTCACTAGCAATCCAATTACGGGTATTGCCGACCATTGTTTTATGACTGAAAAAACTGAAACCAGTGTGGCAATGGTTAGGAACAGAATCAACAAAATATGATGAGTAATATCCCCAGAAATAATTGTGTTTAACGAAAAGAATGTTTTTAAGCCATCGGAATTAAAGGTAAAAAGCAACGTTAAAACCGCCAGCCACAAAAAAGGGACGATGTGTCGACTGTTGAAATAGGGGACTCTAAATCCTTTGGACCGCTCCTCTTTGGATTCTATTTTAAGAAGTAAGATTCCGCCCGAAACCAACACAAAAGCAAACAAAGTGCCGATGCTCGTGAGGTCGGTCACGGCATTTAAGTTCAGAAAAAGCGATGGAATTGCTACAAGGATTCCGGTGATGATGGTCGAAAATGCAGGAGTTTTGAAGCGTGGATGGAGTTTTGAAAACTTTTTTGGCAACAATCCATCTCTGCTCATGCTCATCCATATACGGGGTTGTCCCACTTGAAACACCAACAATACTCCTGTCATGGCAATTAACGCGCTTACGGCAATTACTCCCGAGAACCTTGTTAAACCAACTTTTTCGAACACAAATGCCAACGGATCGCCTACAGCTAACTCCGAGTAATGCACCATTCCTGTGAGCACTAAACTGATTAATACATACAAAACGGTGGTGATTATTAACGATAAAATCATAGACCTTGGCAAATCTCGTTGTGGATTTTCGCACTCTTCTGCCGTGGTAGATATTGCATCAAATCCAATGTAGGCAAAGAAAACCCCTGCAACTCCTTTCATAACTCCGGGCAATCCGTTGGGAGTAAATGGGTTCCAATTTTCGGGATTTATCCAAAAAGTTCCTACGGCAATAATGGTCATCAAAATGACAAGTTTAATCAATACCATGATGTTGTTGGCGACTTTAGTTTCATAAATTCCAACGTATACCAACATTGTGATAAGCACTACAATTACAAATGCAGGAAGGTCCAAGATGATATGCGTGCCCATAATTTGAGGTGCATTTGCCCAGGCGTGATAGGCGTGTTGCAAATGTGCCGTCATTTCGGTGAGTGGAACTCCTTGACTTATTTTTGAGGACACTTCTATAAAAGCAGCGTGGGCAGTGTGATAATCAATTCCCAACCATTCGGGAAAATGCAAGCCAAAACCCGTGAGTAAAGCCGTAAAATAATCAGACCAGGAGATGGCCACGGCAATGTTTCCCACGGCATATTCCATGATTAAATCCCAGCCGATAATCCAAGCAACTAATTCTCCAAAACTAGCGTATGCGTATGTGTATGCACTTCCGCTTACGGGCACTCGTGAGGCAAATTCCGCATAACACATCGCCGAAAAACCGCAAGCAATTGCTGTAAAAACAAATAATAGAGAGACGGCTGGTCCACCATTGCTCGCAGCAGAACCAATGGTGCTAAAAATACCAGCACCCACAATGGCGGCAATACCCATAGAGGTTAAGTCGCGAAGTTTTAAGTTTCGTTTCATCCCTCCATTTTCGGGAGTAGAAACATCGCGAAGAATATCCGTAATCTGTTTTTTCCTAAAGAGTTGAGATTTATTCAAAATCGAAATCTGTAAAATTTGTACTTGAAGACCAAAGATATAAAGTTTTTTTTGGAGTACAAGTTTTTTTTTACTGAGTGGTTGTGACAATATTTAAACAAGTTTTGTAAAGCATTAAATATCGGTGTTTTATCTCAAAATAATTATCTCAACTGAGCGATAACGAGAATTGATTTGCCAGACCAGCTCTGAGAATAATTAAAACAAGGAGAATCGCTTTCCTGTAATTCTATCTGATATTCAATGAGTTCTAATTGACAAGGTTTTGGAAATGAAATGTAGACACAAGTTCTATAAACAAAAAACATCTATTCTCTTTCAAAAATAGATGTTTCACATTGCATTATTTTACAATGATTTTTTTATAGAGGAGGACTAAAATAGGTAAAAAGCGGCTTTCTCTTTTTGACAAAATGCACATTTTTCATCCATAGAATCTTTGTTGTAAGTGTTCCCACAAACTGGACAAACGGCGTAACCTACTGGCAATGTGTTTTCTGTGTTTGTATTTAAAGCCTCCAAGGCATTTTTGTAAAACTGTAAATGTTTCTTTTCCGTATCATTAGCCCAATTGAAAGTTTTCGTAGCCTTTTCTACGTTTTCAGTTTTTGCATCAGCAAGAAATTGAGGATACATTTTTTCAGTTTCATACGTTTCCCCTTCAATGGCTGCTTGTAGGTTTTCAGCTGTTGTTTTTACTTCAAACTCAGGTTTAAACGATTCCATCTTTTCTCCCAACGATTCTAACGCTTTGGTGTGGTTTTGGGCGTGAACACCTTCCGCTTTAGAAGCAGCATCGAATAATTTACCAATGGCTTCGTGACCTTCTTCTCTAGCTTTATCAGCAAAGGCGGCATATTTAGCACTTGCAGTGGTTTCCCCTTTGATTCCTTCTTTTAAATGTTCTGCTGTTTTAATAGGTTTTGAATCTTTACAGCTGGTAAATCCTATTAAGCCAGCAACTGCGAATAAAAGTAATTTTCTCATAATTTATTTAGTTTATTGTTTATAATAATTCTTTTCAAAAAAAGTTCTCATTTATAATGGCATCATGAAGTTATACACCAATGTCCCGCCAAAAAATCCAGTTAAACTAACACAAATAGCGGCTAAGCCATAAAGAACAAAGACAACCCATTTAAGATTAGAATCCTCTTTTTTCTTAATTTTCAGATAGATACTAAAAATGGAAGTCAGCGTTAAAATGGTGGTCGTAATTATGGCCATTACCTCATGTAATTCTCTTACTTTGCCCGCTTCGCCCGACATTTCGGAAGTAAAAAGAAATCCAGATAATACAGCAACAATTCCGGTGAGCGTTCCAAAGATGAGCAGAAAAAATGCCGTTGAAGATAAATACGAATGCTTCTTGAAGAACAGAGACAAGAAATAAGCTAAAAATCCAAAAGCAACTAATGCTATTGGAAAATGCACCAACATGGGGTGGAAATGACTTGTTGAAATCATGGTTTTATATTTTAGTGAATAAAAATTTACTTTATATTATTTCTTAACTAACCATAAAAAACACTTTTTATTATAGAATGTTCATGTTTGAAACTCAATTAATTAAATATAGCGTTTTTTGAAAATGTTTTTTCCTTACAAGGGGTGATTCCAACTAAATCAGATAGAGTTTTACAAAAAACCTCTCTTTGTTAATTTAACTAAAAAAAGGTGGAAGAGAGGATTGTTTTGTTATTCAAGGAAGGTTTAAACAAATTTTGCCTTAGAATGGCTCATTATTATGAATGGTTTTTGCCACCAAATTTCCCATCGAGAAAGCTGCTTGGATATTGTATCCGCCTGTGTCGGCATCAATATCTAAAATTTCACCTGCAAAAAATAGATTTTTTGTCAACTTAGATTCCATCGATTTTGGATTAATTTCGTCGAGGTTTACGCCACCAGCAGTGGCCATGGCTTGACTAAAACCTGCAACTTGTTCGATAATTATTGATAGTTCGCAAAACTTTTCCACCACTCGTTTCCTTTCTTCTTTGGTCAGGGTTGCCATGGTTGTTTGCTCTGCCACTTCTATCTTTTGAAGTAGTTGTAAAACGAGACTTTCAGGGATGTCAAATCTTTTTAGAAAGTTCTTAATTTGTGTTTTTCCACTGTTTTTTCCTTCTTCAATCAGCTTCATTCGTAACTCATCGGAAGGTATATTGCAAAGATTTATTTTCAACACATCACCTATTTCAAAATATCGTGAAAAATCTAAAATACCTGGACCCGAAAGTCCCTTGTGGGTGAACCCAATATCACCTCTGTGTTCGTAAAGTTTTTTCCCATTTCTAAAAAGTGAAATCTGCCGGTCGTAAATTGCAATTCCAGAGAGATTGGCAAATTCAAAATTTGGGAAAAGCAACGATGTTAAGGCAGGTTTGGTGGGAATAATTGAGTGACCAAATGCCTCGGCAATTGTATATCCATCCCCTGTGGAACCAGTTTTAGGATATGAACGTCCTCCAGTTGCCACCAAAAGAGAATGAGATTGATAGGTTTCGTGTTCGGTTTCAATTAGAAATAAATCATCAATTTTTGTGATGTTTTTCACCACTTGGTCAAATTTAAAAACGACTCCATTCATTCTGCTCGTGTTCATCAATACTGCCAATACATCTTTTGCCTGATCGGTGGAAGGAAAGATTTTACCATTTTTATCAGCGACACTTTCCAAGCCATAGTCAGCAAAAAACTGGATGCATTTTTTATTGTCAAACTGGTAAAGTGCGTGTTTCAAGAACTTTCCTTGCGCACCGTATCTGAGCAAAAACTCTTTAATCTCCCCTTCGTGGGTGTAGTTGCAGCGCCCCGAACCCGAAATCAGCAACTTCTTTCCAGGGGTATTTCCCTTTTCTAACACCAAAACCTGTCTGTTTTTGATCTGTGCAGCGGCCATTAGTCCCGCTGGACCAGCTCCAAGAATGATTGTATCGTATATTTTTGATTCCAATATGCTCTTTTTTAAAGCAAATTTAAGGAAGTTTTTGCAAATTTTGGACATTTTTTGCGATAAATCACTTTGGGCGTTTTCCCACCAACTGATGCAACAAAAATCGTTATTAACAGGAATAGATGCTTTTTTTCACTAATTTGGCTTGATTATTTCATATAAAATCCCTTTTCTTTTTCTCAAAATATCAGAAAAGGAACTTTATTTCGTTATTTGTTCAATCTTAAAATCAATATTTATGAAGCAGTTGTGGAGCACAATTACCCTAATCGTGATTCTTTTTTCATCGTCGATGGCCCAACAGGTGAAACCTTATAATTATCCCGAAAAGTGGAAACAGGTTGAAAAACAACGGGATAATGGGTTGCCAAAAGAGGCAATAAAAATAGTAGATGAAATTTACAAACAAGCAGAGATTGAGCAACAACACGGACATTTTTTGCGATCAGTGATATACAAAATGGGGTTGGTTGCATCTTACGAAGAGGAACCCATCGTTAAAGCACTTACGCTGATTGATCAGGAGATTAAAACTGCTTCGGATCCACAAAAACAGATTTTATATTCTACCAAAGCGGAGTTATTATGGGGATATTACCAAATGAATCGCTGGGTGTTTTTAGACCGAACCACCACCACCGTTAATTACAACAAAGAAGATATTGCCACTTGGGATTTAAGAACCTTGGTGGACGAAGTTTTTAAAACCTATCAGGCCTCATTAGCCAACGAAAAGTTGCTTAAAAAAACTACTCTTACTGCCTTTGATCAGATAATAGAGAAAAAAAATGGTCGAATTTATCAACCCACTTTATATGATTTTTTAGCACATCGTGCCCTCGATTTTTATAAGGGAGAAGAGCCGGGGTTAGTAAAACCAGCAGCAGCTTTTTATATTAATAATCCAAAGTATTTATCCAATGCAATTACTTTTGCCGCCCTGCCGTTAAGCACTCCCGATTCGATGTCGATGAAGTTTTATGCCCTCGATTTGCTTCAAAAGTTGACACAATTTCACCTTAACGATCAAGATGCAGGTGCATTAATAGATGTAGACCTCAAACGAATGGATTTTGTAAGAAGTAATGCCACCTTCGAAAACGCAGATAGTCTCTACTTGATTTCATTAATAAATAGCTATAAAACCCATTCAAACAATCCATTATATTCAACCATCTGTTATAAATTAGCTGTTTATTACAACAGCGAAGCTGCTAAATACGACTCACTTGTCAAACCAGAAGTTCAAAATTATTATTTAGAAGCATTAAAGTACTGTAACGAAGGCATCCAAAAATATCCGAAAACGATAGGAGAGAATAATTGTCAGCTTTTAAAAAATCAAATTAATCGAAAAGAATTGGATGTCGATTATGAAAGAAATATTATTCCAAACACAAACTCACGGATGTTGGTAAAATACAGATCGGTAAAAACTATTTATACCCGAATTATTCCTATTACCAACGAAGAGATGACCGTGTTGATCAGTAAACTCTGGGGAGCCAACCTCTTAAAACGACTTGTTGAATTAAAATACAATACTCAGATAAGTCAATTGTTGCCATTTACTGATGATTATCAAAAAAGAAGTGCTGAGGTTCTTCTTCCTCCAATGGACAAGGGAGAGTATCTGCTTTTGATGTCGGACAACGAAAGTTTTAACTATCAAAAAGATCCCATGGCATACGTGCAATATCGCGTAACCAATCTATCCTACATCGAACGGTCGTTGGATAACGGGGCCTCCGAACTTGCTGTTTTTGATAGAACTACAGGAAAACCCATTGCGAATGCAAAAGTAAATGTTCGCTCGTTAGACTACAGCAGTGCTTCCCGAAAATATGAAGATAAAGAGTATTTAAATGGAGTTACAAATGCCGATGGACATTTTATCATTCCTTCCGCTTCAAGAAATAATGACAGCAGAAATCTTCGTTTTATAATCTCTACCAAGGATGATAAAATAGAGTCGTACAACAACTTATACTTATATTATCGTGACACCACAGCTCGCACTCAAGTTCGCACCTATTTTTTTACAGATAGAGCTATTTATCGACCCGGACAAACGGTCTATTTTAAAGGCATTACCATAGAAATAAAAGGAAAAGAGACAAAACTACTTCCTTCCAAAAAATCAACGGTTAAGTTTTACGATTCTAATTGGCAAGAGAAAAATTCGATGGACTTTGTGACCAATGATTTTGGATCGTTTAGTGGATCGTTTATTGCGCCAACAGGTGGAATTACAGGCCAAATGCAAATAAGAAATGAGCATGGATCTACATATATTCAAGTAGAGGAGTATAAACGACCAAAGTTTGAAGCCACGTTTAATCCAATCAAAGGCAGTTACCGTCTCAACGACAAAGTTTCTGTAACAGGAGTAGCAAAAGCGTATGCCGGGAATGTGGTGGATGGCGCCACGGTAAAATACAGTGTCAATCGTCAGGCGTCTTATCCTTGGTGGCGTTGGTGGTGGGGATATCAACCTACCTCCTCCTCGATGGAAATATTAAATGGAGAAACGGTAACCAACGAAAAAGGCGAATATACGATTACTTTTGACGCTATTCCAGATTTAACAAGTAACAAAATGTTCTTGCCACTCTTTAACTACACCATATCGGCAGATATTTCGGATATTAATGGCGAAACACATACCGTTTCTACTTCTGTCCCCGTAGGTTATGTGTCGATGTATGCTTCGGTTTCGCTTCCGGCGACAATCGACCAAGCTGAACCTGTTCAAAAGTATGACATCAGAACGACGAATCTCAACTATCAATTGGAGCCAAGTCGAATAAAGGTAATCGCGACCAAAATGGTGAAACCCGATGTCTTTTACAACAACCGTTTATGGAGTCGTCCATCAAGTTATATATACTCCAAAAAGGAGTTTGCTAAACTATTCCCATTTGATGAATACAAAAATGAATTGGACAAAAATGGTTGGAAAAAAGGAGCCGTTTCTTACGAACGCACTCACAACACGGCTTCGGATACTGTATTGCAATTCGACAACCTCGGTTCATGGGAAAGTGGAGTATATATTATTGAAATAGAAGGAGTTGATAATTATGGGGTCTCTTTTTCCAAAAGTCAATATTTTTCGGTGATCAACTCTAATAAGAACGAAAACAGCGAATACACCGCTCTTGCAGTAAGGGTGAATGAATATGCCATTGAGCCAGGAAAAACAGCCAAAATAACCATCGAAAGTAGTCAGGAAAATGCCATGGTCTTTTTGGAGATTTTCAAAGAGGATAAACGGATAAGTAAACAGTGGGTAACCTTGAATAAAAATTCTAAAACAATTGATTTTCCAGTTACAGAAAGTCACTATGGCAACCTCAATGTTACTGCCGTATTGGTGATTAACAATAGACCGTATACTGCCTCTACCTATCTAAAAGTTCCAAAGAAAAACGAAAATTTGGTGGTCAATTTTGCTACGTTTAGAGATAAATTACAACCAGGACAAAATGAAGAGTGGCAACTAACCATTAAAGGTTCTGATGGCGAAAAAATGGCTTCGGAACTGTTAGCTACCATGTACGATGCATCGTTGGATGCTTTTAAACCTCACAACTGGTCGCTCTATTTGTCGCTGAGTGAAAAATATACTCCATATTGGAATACTGGAGGTTTTAACCAAAAAGCTTATGCGAGTAAGTACTATAACTTTTCAAATAATCTTATTTTGAAAAACGTAGAGTACGAAAAATTGAACATGTACGGCTTTTATTTTTCAGGATACAACTATCGATCATCAGGAGGAAGAAATCGGATGACGATGACCAAAAGAACCGAATCTTTCAACGAAGAGGAGGGCAAGGAATGTGAAGGTGAGTACGATAAACGATCTGCGGGTGGAAAAACTGACAATACTGTCTATGATGCAGCTCCAGTAACTGCAGGCTTAGTAGAGGCATCTGGCGGAGCATTAAAAGATCGAACGGTTGCAGAGTCAGGGATTGATGCATTTCAAAACTCGGTAGACGGAGATTTTTCGGGTGGGGGCAAACCCATCCAAATCCGAACAAATTTCAACGAAACTGCATTCTTTCTCCCACAATTGGCGACTGATGCCGAAGGGAATGTTGTGATTAAATTTACAGCGCCCGAATCGTTAACTCGTTGGAAAATAATGGGATTGGCACACTCTAAGGATTTGCGCATTGGTCAATTTACCAAAGAACTCGTTACTCAAAAAGAGTTGATGGTGGTTCCTAATCAACCTCGTTTCTTCCGCGAAAGCGACCAAATGGAATTCAACGTTAAAATTTCAAACATTTCGGAAAAAGATCTTTCGGGTGTTGCCAAAATTGATTTTTTTGATGCGTTAACCATGAATTCAATCAACATAGACCTTGGGTTGACGTCAAAAGAGATCTCTTTTTCAGCACTGAAAGGTCAAAGCACTTCGGTGGCATGGAAAATCTCCATTCCTCAAGGAGTTATGGCCATCACTTATCGGGTAACTGCACAAGCTGGCAACTTCTCCGACGGCGAAGAGATGACACTGCCTGTTCTTACAAATAGAATGTTGGTAACCGAATCGTTGCCACTGCCAATTAATGGAAACGAAACCAAAACCTTCTCGTTTGATAAGTTGAAAAACAACACATCTACCACACTCAAAAACTTTAAATATACGTTGGAATTCACTTCCAATCCAGCTTGGTATGCCATTCAGGCATTGCCTTATTTGATGGAATATCCATACGAATGTTCCGAGCAAATATTTAGTCGTTTTTACGCCAATAGTATTGCTACACACATTGCCAATTCCAGCCCAAAGATAAAAGCGGTATTCGAAAGTTGGAAAATCAACTCTCCCGAAGCGCTGATGTCTAATTTAGAAAAAAATCAAGAGCTAAAATCGCTGATGTTGGAAGAGACTCCTTGGGTATTAGATGCTAAAAGCGAATCGGATCAAAAGAAACGCATTGGTCTTTTATTCGATATCATCAACATGTCTAAACAACTTGAAATATCGTTGGATAAATTATTCAAAATGCAGACTTCAAATGGCGGTTGGTCGTGGTTTCCTGGAATGCGCGACAATGAATACATAACACAATACATTGTAACAGGATTGGGACACCTTCAAAGCTTAGGAGTCACAGATCTTAAATCCAACACGAAAGTATGGGCTATGACAGAAAAAGCAGTTCGTTATACCGACGATCGAATTAGAGAAAATTATGAAGATCTGAAAAAAGGGAAAGCTGATTTATCTAAGGATCATCTTGGTGCTACAGAGATACAATATCTTTACGCTCGTAGTTTCTATTGGGATAAAATTTCAATAAGTTCCAAAAACAAAGAGGCAATTCATTACTATTTGGGTCAATCGAAGAAATATTGGCTTACCAAGGGAGTTTATATGCAAGGGATGATTGCCATTGCCAATCAAAAAATGGATGATGCAACGACGGCAAAAAAAGTCATGGCATCCATCAAAGACAATGCTCTTTACAGCGAGGAAATGGGAATGTATTGGCAAAACAGCGGTTTGGGATATTACTGGTATGAAGCTCCAATTGAGCGTCAGGCTTTGTTGATAGAAGCCTTTGATGTGGTAAACAACGACCAAGAATCGGTAGAAAAAATGAAAATCTGGTTGTTGAAACAGAAACAAACTCAAAACTGGGGAACCACCAAATCTACAGCCGATGCTTGTTATGCTTTGCTTTTGAGAGGAACTAGTCAGCTCACCGACGATCAATTGGTGGAAATTAAAGTTGGCGACAAAGTAATTGATCCAAAGAAAATGGACAACGTAAAAGTAGAAGCCGGAACGGGTTACTTTAAAACAGCTTGGAATGGAACCGAAATTACGCCAAACATGGGCAATGTTACGGTCACAAAATCGACCAAAGGCGTTGCTTGGGGAGCTATTTACTGGCAATATTTTGAAAACTTAGACAAGATTACACCCGCAATTACACCGCTGAGTATGAAGAAAGAACTTTTTATTGTCAGACTTACTCCAACGGGCGAAGTTATCGAACCTGTAAAACCGGGAGATAAAATTAAAGTTGGCGATAAAATCAGAGTGCGTATTGTCCTTCGCTCCGATCGCGACATGGAGTACGTGCACATGAAAGACATGCGAGCAGCATCTTTTGAACCCATCAACGTGCTTTCGCAATACAAATATCAAGATGGATTAGGTTACTTTGAAAGCACTCGTGATGCCGCCACTAACTTTTTCTTCGACTACTTACGCAAAGGAACATACGTATTTGAATACACGATGTTTGCCACTCAAAAAGGAAACTTTTCCAACGGCATCACCACTATTCAGTGCATGTACGCGCCCGAGTTCAGTTCGCACTCCGAAGGAGTTCGGGTAACGGTGGAGTAAAAATTGTTTTTTATAACAACATCATACCCACATTTAATACCCTCAAGGTCTCTAAGACCTTGAGGGTATTATTTTGTTGTTATAAAACAACTTTTAATAAACGAAACCCTCAACAGTGCTACATTTTTAGTACCACTTTAACATTAATAAAACATTGAGTCCGTGTTTGATTTTATATATTTGTTGTTTGAAAAATTAACAAATCAAGACAATGAAATCTACTAAAACGCTCTTGCTTATCTTTCTTACGCTTCCCCTGTTTTTAACGGCTCAAATTAGCTTGCTTCCTTCGGTGGGAATTCAAATTCCAATGGGTGATATGTCGACCAAACAATATTTAGGATCTGATTTTGGGGCAAATCTTGCACTTAAATTTGAAGTGACCGAAACGTTTGATATTGGAATGGCCTTGGGATATCATCGCTTTAGTTATGGTGTTGAAAATCAGTCAAATGCAATGTTCCCCGTTACAGTTATTTTGGAAAAACGTTTTGGCGAAAGCAAATTCAAACCACTGATTGGCTTAGATTTAGGATTATACACTATGTATCATTCTGAAATTTACAAAATTGAATCTACATTGTCTACGGCGTCTACCACAAAATACAATATTGGAGCTGCGCCAACATTGGGTTTCTGTTATGAGTTTTCCAGAAACTTCGGATTGCATGTGGTTGCCAAATACAATTACATTTATCAAGAGCCTAGTCCAAATACCTATGTATCGATGAATATCGGACTTAATATTAAGTTTAAAAAAGAGTACTCCCGATTTGTCCGATTTTAATGATTCGATATTCGTTAGACGTTCCTCTTTTAAACTTTTTTCGCTCGTAAAACTTCTCGTTTTCCAGGAGGTCCAGCCAATTTTTCTATTTTAAAACCAAGATTTTTCAAGGCTCTTTTTACATCACCTTTGGTGGAATAAGTAGTGAAAATTGCTGGAGTGACCATGTTGTTGGCTATTTTTCCAAACAGCTTTTCACTCCACACTTCCGGTTGTTTGTCGGGACCAAAAGCATCAAAATAGACCACATGGAATTGGAACGATCCAAAATCAACTTGTTCAAGTGTGTTTTCAATCTTTATCAGCGTAAAAAAATCGTTTATTTCAACAGGAACTTCCCATGCCGACTGATGAATTTTCTCAAAAGTTTCTCTGGAGCTAGAATCTTCTTTTCCATAATTCAACAACAATATTTCGAGAATATCTATGGGAAAGGGTTCGAGGGTGTAGTAAACAGTTTTGCGCTGTTGTTTTTTTGCTTCAACTGCTGTTAATAGCGCATTTAGTCCAGTGCCAAATCCTATTTCTAAAACATGAATTGTATCCGTTGTAGAGTTTACGCCCTCTAAATACCCATTTTTAAGATACACAATTCCTGCTTCAGTCACAGCGCCATGACTGGAGTGATAGGTATCGTTTACCCGTTCAGATTGTAATGTATGAGACCCATCTTCGGTGGTAATTACTTTCATCGGTTGTAATATAAGTGGGCTTTTTCAATCTGAACCGAAGAGTTATACGTCGCTTTTACGGTTCCTAATGGATAGTTGTACGTGGTGATTGAAAAAGGTTTTATGACAAAATATTGATTATTAAGAGAGTCGAATAAGATCAAATTTCCACCCAAAACAGAGTTCAACGAGGTGGTCGGAATGTTGAGGTCGGTATTGTACAACAAAACTCCATTGGAAGTTAATACCAAAAACTGATTGCTATTTATCTGTGCAACGTCTCTAATTTCAGAAGAGCCAAACACTTTTTGAACATTTACATGGTCTTCGGTGAAATAGAAAATATATGCTTTTGAAACCTCATTTTCAATTCCGAAGATGATGAGTTGTCCTGGCTCTTTTGCAAACATTTTTAAAGGCTGAAAGGTGAGGGGCAATTGGTTTATAAACGTACCTGAACTTGAATAATATTGAGCCATTTGAGGAAATTCATATCCCAGTTTTTCTATTATTGCAAAAAACCTCCCGTCGTAATCCAACATTTGGTTGGCCACCCAACCGCTGGCAAGTTGATTGCTCTTAACCGGGGATCCAGAAGTGGTATAGGCGACAATTTTTCCATCACCCGTGGAAACATAAATGAGATTGTTTTCAAAATACAAACTTTTAAACCACGGCGATATGCCATTGCTTTGATTTTGTATTTCCCAATTTATAGAGAAATTTGTTGCTTCGTTTCTTATATTCAAAGCTCTTAGTCCTCCAGTTAGAGCTCCGCCAACATAGAATTGTTGATATTGTGATGAAATTTCCGACGATTGAAGATCTCCTTGTAGATTTGTTAATGAGTGGTTGTTGTTTGAAGCATCCAATAGGTTAAGTGCTGTGTAATAATTAGTTTTATTGAGATATATAATTCCTAAATATTTTCGTCGTTCTTCGGCTATGTTGATTGGGATAAAATGTTTGCTTACGTACATTTCATCGTGGGCAGTAATGCAAACATAATATATTCCCGTTGTTATTAATGGATTGTTTATAGGGATATTGCAGTTTAAATTGAACTCTTTTCCCAAATTCTGATAGTTTATCGAAGGAATTACCTCTACATCTTTGTTTTGATCGTAAATAGATATTTTTACCGATTTTACTAAAGTTTCATCCGAAATTTTCCCTATTATATTTAGGGTGTCGCCAAAACGGATAAAACTGTTCTCTGCTGGGCTGTTCACGGTAATTAAAGGAGCACTTTCGTCAAATTCTTTTTTTTTGCAAGAGGTTCCAGCGATGAATAAAAGAACAAAAAAGAATAAAAATCTATTCATTTTGAAAATAATTTATTATATTTGAAAACCAAAAGTACAAAAAAAACAACTATGAATCAACTAAGCCAAATTCTATTTCTTGATATCGAAACAGCTCCCCAAACGAGCAAATATCAGGATATGTCCGAAAAAATGAGGACATTGTGGGATAAAAAGTCATTGAAAATAACTCAAACCGACGAAGATACGCCCGAAAGTTTATTCCCAAGAGCCGGTATTTATGCGGAATTTGGAAAAATTATTTGCATTGTGGTAGGCTACTTTTTCGAAGATACATTTCGAGTTAAATCGTTTTCGGGCGATGATGAACATCAGTTGTTAACCGAGTTTGCCGAGTTACTTGAAGGATTTCAAAAAAGAGCGGAGCCCAAATTGTGTGGACACAATGCCAAGGAGTTTGATTTTCCATACATCTGCCGCCGCATGATCGTTCATCGTATAGACATCCCAGATATTATCAATGCTTCGGGCAAAAAACCGTGGGAAACTACTTTCTTAGACACCATGGATATGTGGCGATTTGGCGATTATAAAAACTATACCTCCATCGATTTGCTTACCACTATTTTCGATATTCAAACGCCCAAAGATGACATCGATGGAAGCATGGTGCACGACTACTATTGGAATAGAAAAGATCTGAAATCAATCGTAACCTATTGCAAAAAAGATGTGATTGCTCTGGTACAAGTGTACCTAAGACTACACAATTTAACACCTCTATTAACCAAACAAATTGTGGATGTGGATTAAACCCGCAAATAGCTACATAAACATCATTTCCTATCACAATATCATCATCCCCTTGTATGATTTTGGAATAGGCGTTTACGATTTTGATATGAGCAAGGTAAAACCAATGATTGAGCTTGCAAAGAGCGAAGCTGAAATAGCCGTAAATAAGTATTTCAAATTGGAAGTAAAAACTGAATAAACAAAAAAACTGAATTATACCAAAAACTTCTTTCTGAAAGCACTGGCATACAAAAACCAATCGATAAACAAGCAATTTTAAATCTAATTTCAAAAATATTAAAAGCTTTTAAAAACAACAATACTACGATCTGGTTAAAGAAAAAGATCATATTGGCTATTGCTTTAGAAGGGTACAGCTTTGGAGCCGAGCGTGGGCAAGTAAGAACAATATCAGACAACGACCATATTCTTCCGCTATATAGTTATGGAGTGGGTACATTTGATTTTGATTTAAAAAAGGTGAGTCCAATGTCTAAACTGGCCCAAGCTGAGGCGGAAAAAGATGTGAATAAATATTTTAGGGATAATAACCAACAAAAGAAATAAAATGAAGAAAATAATTATTTTAACAATATTTTCCATGCTAATCTTTGAAAATATTAATGCTCAAAGTTATTATAAGAAAAATGTAAAATTTGGCGCACTAACTAAAGATGGTGCAATTTTAACCGAGGCTATATACGATACAGTTTATATGCCAGGATTTGCTTATAATAAACAATTTCTTATTACAAATATTGCCAAAATGTATGGTGCTATTTTGTTTCCAACCGATACCTTACCTATTATAATTGAACCAAAATTTGATTTAATATTCTATCAAAGTTTTTGTAATATTGTAATATTTAAACAAGGTGACAAATATGGCTTTTTTGATTATAAGTTAAAATACGAGGCTGGCTCTCCAGCAAAAATTTATTGGATGAAAAATTTTTATATTTCAGATGTAAAATACGATTCTATTATCAATCAAAATTTATATATAGGTAAAAAAGTCGGCTTTTTATATAAGGGATATATGACATTTGGAGATCGTTTAGTTATTCGGACCTACAGTGTTATACCAGCAATTTATGACACGATCACTAGTTATATTGGATATAATAAATTTGAAAAATTGACAGAAGACAACATGTCTGTAAATTCAATTAATTATCCAATAATTAAGGTTGTGAAAGATGGTTTCGTAAACTATTTAACGGTAAGTTACAAAGCCGGTATAGCTTTTCATCCTTTATTTCCAGACAACACTTATACTCCTAATGATATTACTTATTTTGAAAAATCATGTAAATTTCTGATCAACCAAATTGGCAAACCTTTACTTATTTTCCATCCAAAAGATTCAACTTATTCAGTAATTACTGATTATACGAAAAATCCAATTGTCTTAAATAAACATTATACATTTATTGATTCTGATTATTTTAATGACAACAACGTTCTTACATATGTTGGTGTAAATAATGGCGTTAGTGAAATGATAACAATTTTTTTAGATAAAGATGATAATCAAAACAGCATTGTTTGTAAAGATTCCATCTATGATAAATCTGTAGTCGATAAGCTGATTCGTTATGAAAAAATCACAATCAAAATAGAAAATCAAAATAGAAAATCATTTTTTGATTCGGGTTCAGGTTCTTTTTATTTTCCTTATACCGTTTTTATTGCTAAATATACTCGGTTTAAAAGCGAAAGTGGTTATAAAACAGAGGTCACACTAATATCTTATCCAAACAACAAGGAATTTTACACAACAATCCTCAATGATGACAATGAGCAGTTGCTATTTGACAGAATAGATTATCCTCAGGATGATTGTAATTGCCCGTATTTTAAATTAGTAAAAGAGATTAAAACATCAAAAAACAAAACAAAGCTAAAAACATTAGGTTATATTAATTTTAAAACGTGTGTATTTTCAACAAAAACACCTCGTGATAAAGGCTGTAAAGAATTGCAATATCGCATGTAAAATATTGTATTATAATGAATTGCATAAGGAGAATTATATATTGAAAGATAGAAAAGCCATCTTAACATTAATAAAACAGATGGCAGATATTAACTATAAAACATTCCAATTTTCAAAGAAAAAACCAGCAGGTTGTGAAGACGAAGACAAACCATTTGGTGAGATGTATGAGAAGTGATAAGCTCATACAAACGGTTGAAAGCAATACTTCCCACAAGGTCAAGCACATCCCGCTTTTGCATCACACGAGCAACCCACAGTGGGAAGAGCTTGCCCTCCTCCATCCGCACAATGAAACGACCGTGCATATAGAAACGAAAGACAAAGCCCAGACTGCCAACAAAGGCTATGAAAAATGGCGGGGGAAAATGTAATTTGGAAATAAGTATTTGTGTAATTTGCTTTGGTCAGGTAAATTATCAGTTTTTTAGCTTTTTTGGCGAAGTCATGATTTTTTTTTTTACTTTTGTTCATAGAACTATTTATTATTCAAGCTTCTCACGCTCTTGTTCTCGTAAAAAGGGATTCGTAACGTTTAAAAAGCGGTGTATAAGTGTTTCAAGACAAAAGTAAGGTAAGAATAAAAAATGAGTGTCTTATTATTATGCTTGCAGAATTAAGAATGTAGATTAATTTATTAAAACTGACATAAATATGAATTCCATTGACCAAAAAATTTTAGAAAAAGCCCAAAGTTGGCTAACCGCTGATTTTGATATTGCAACTCGCCAAGAGGTTCAAAAAATGATTGATACGGATCCAAATGAAGTGGTGGAGTCTTTTTATCGAAACTTAGAATTTGGAACCGGTGGTTTGCGCGGAATTATGGGCGTAGGAACCAATCGTATGAACAAATATACCGTTGGAATTGCCACACAAGGGTTGGCAAATTACCTGTTGAAATCATTTCCAAACCAGCAAGTAAAAGTGGCCATTGCGTTTGATTCGAGAAACAACAGCAGTTACTTCGCTCAAATTGCCGCTGAGGTTTTGTCGGCCAATAATATATATGTATACCTTTTTGACAAACTCAGACCGACGCCCGAACTCTCTTTTGCAGTTCGTCAGTTGCAGTGTCAAGGCGGAATTGTGATTACAGCTTCTCATAATCCGAAAGAGTACAATGGCTATAAGGTTTATTGGAATGATGGCGGTCAATTAGTGCCTCCTCATGATGAAAATGTGATTCTGGAAGTTGAGAAAATCAACTCACCCAAAGGAGTTAATTTCAGCAAAAAAGTAGATTTAATTGAAATAATTGGAACCGACATCGATCAGTATTATCTAAAAAGAATTCAGGAATTGTCCCTAAATCCACAGATTAACAGACAATATTCCGATTTAAAAATTGTATACACACCCATTCATGGTGCTGGAATTATGTGTATTCCGGATGCACTGGAGCGTTTTGGGTTTAAAAATGTTCATTTAGTTGCCGAACAATCGGTGCCCGATGGGAATTTTCCAACCGTAAAATCGCCAAATCCTGAAGAACGAGCAGCCATGGCAATGGCATTAGATAAAGCAAAATCCATTGATGCAGATGTGGTGTTAGCGTCCGACCCAGATGCTGATAGAGTAGGGGTTGCCATTAAAGATTTTGATGGAAATTTTGTACTTCTCAATGGAAATCAAACCGCCTCTATTTTGTTTTATTATGTCCTTAATCAGTGGAGTTTAAATAAAAAACTGGATGGAAATCAGTTTATTGTCAAAACCATTGTTACTTCGGATTTGTTAAAAGATATTGCCGATGGTTTTAAGGTTGAATCGTTTGATGTGTTGACTGGATTTAAATACATTGCGGATATTATTAGACGTTACGAAGGCAAAAAACAGTTTATAGTTGGGGGCGAAGAGAGTTATGGCTATTTGGTTGGCGATTTTGTTCGCGATAAAGATGCGGTAATAGCTTGTTGTATGATTGCAGAAGCCGCTGCTTGGGCAAAATCTCAAGGAAAAACAATGTATGATGTTTTGCTCGAAATGTATATCAAATATGGTTTATATGTAGAGGATTTGGTTTCGGTTACCAAAAAAGGAAAAGCTGGAGCGGAAGAGATTGCTCAGATGATGGTAGATTATCGAAAAAATCCACCCAAAACAATCAACAACTCGCTCGTGATTGAAATTCGGGATTATAAAAAATCAGAAAAAACATTCCCAATCACAGGCGCTTCAGAACCTATCGATTTGCCTACTTCGGATGTGCTTCAGTTTTTTACCGAAGATGGATCTAAAGTTACGGTTCGTCCTTCTGGAACCGAACCCAAAATCAAATTCTATTTTGGAATTAAAGGAGTGTTGGTCGATAAAACAAGTTATGCACATGCAGAAGGCTTGTTGAAAGAGCGCATTCGTGGAATTGTTAAAGATATGAATATCGGTTAGTTAAACTTAAAACTCAAAAAATGATAATTACTCAAGGAGATCTTTCGTTACGTTCATTAGAATTTTCTGATAAGCACAAAATCGCAGAGTATTGTGATAAAAAAGTCTGGGATAATTTACGCGATTTCATTCCAAATCCTTACACCCTTTTTGATGCCGAATCGTTTGTGAGAAGCTCCCGCATGGAGGATCCTACATCCACATTTGCCATTGATTATCAAGGTGAGTTTGTGGGAATAATTAGTCTGGTGAAGCAATTGGATGTGTATCGGCTGAGTGCTGAAATCGGGTATTGGATTGGGGCTGACTTTTGGGGCAAAGGAATTATCTCTAAAGCAATTCCAATGATGGTCGATTATGGTTTTTCTGAAATGTCGCTCACACGAATTTATGCGCACGTTTTTGATTTTAACAAACCATCGATGAAAGTACTGGAAAAATCAGGTTTTAAATTAGATTTTGTTGCACACAAAGCCGTAATCAAAAACGGACTAATCATCGACGAACATCGCTTTTCGTTGCTGAAAGAGTAGTTTTGGGTTTTGAACTGTCATTTCAAGACTCAATGAAAAAATTTGGGAGCAAAAGGTCGATGACAGTGGTTGCCACTTTAATCATTGTATCTAATTTAACCCGTGAGTCAATGAATAAAATAAATAAGATTCCTCACTTCGTTCGGAATGACATGATTGTCTGAATTGAAAAGGATTTAGAGGGAATTGAAAGAGGTGGCATCGCCACCTCTTTCAATTCCCTCTAAATCTTCCTTAAATCCCCCTTTCACTGTCATTCCGAACGAAACAGAGTGAAGTGAGGAATCTCTCCTGAGTTTTGGGATGTATGTGAAAATCAATTAAAGCGATTATTTAGTTTTTTATGTAATCGTTTGTCATTGATAATGAATTGCAGTTTGATAAGAAATCTCAATTTTTCCAGACTGTTCAGTAAATAAAGTTAGTATAATTGATTTTCCCTTAGAGCGCTCTCAAAATTACAATTGGTACACCAATCCTGCTGAAATTCCCCAGTAGTAAGGTTTGTAAATTCCATACACCATGGTGGTGCCAAAACGGAAACGACCTTCTGCGTTGATTTGCACTTTTTTGGATAATCGGTAACGGACTCCAAAACCAGTAAGCAGTCCTGAATCGATACTTTCGGCGATTGTGTTGTCTTTTCGGTCTACTTGCAAAATTGAAATGATTGTGTTTGTGGAATCTTTGGTGGTGGATTCGCCAACTTCTCTTGCAGCCACCATGGCGGATAATTGGAAACCTGCAAAAATGGAAAACTGAATTCTCTTTCCAAAAATCACTTCGGGCAATATAGCAATGGAACCATAGGAGAGAGTGGAGTTTCCAGCAAACGAATAGGAAGCCCCGCTTTTGAAACTTCTTGTAAAATCTACGTCTGATTTCAATACGTCGTAAGAGAGTTCAAATCGTGGTCGAAAAGTTTGTGTTATCGGAATCCAGTAAGCCACACTTGCTGTGTATCCAAATTTTGAATTCGCACTTGCTATTACATTCTCCGATTGATTTTTGGAATAGTTGAACGAAGTTGAATTAATGCCAACTTTTACCCCAAGTTGCCGCGGATACCAATCGTATGAATCGTCGATATACTGACCTTTGGAGACAAAAAAAGAGAGTGTGAGGATTAAAAGGAAGATAGTTTGTTTCATTTTGCAAAATTAGTTTAACTTCTCTAATACGAATAAAAGTATTTTTTGGTTACCAATCAGTTAGATTTTAACTCTTTTTGAAGAAATATTATTATCCAAAATATTAGGGAAGAATTATTTATTCTGTAAACAGCTAATCCTTTGATTGTGAGTTTGTTGAAAAACAAAATAAAGAGATGGGTTTGTGATTAGCAGAAGATTAGCTCTTTATCATTGTCAATATCATGAAAATTTAAGAAAATCACATAAAATCGTGAATCAAAATTTTGTACTTTTGCACGATGGAAACAGTAGTAAGTGGAATTCGTCCAACAGGATACATGCACTTGGGCAACTATTTTGGCGCTCTCGTGAATTTTGTTAAAATGCAAGAGGAGAACAATTGTTTTTTCTTCATTGCCGATTATCATTCGTTAACCACGCATCCCACTCCCAAAGATTTGTATGGGAATGTGAGAAGTATTTTAGTAAATTACATTGCGGCTGGTCTCGATTACGAAAAGTCAGTAATTTTTCGTCAGAGTGATGTTCCCGAAGTTACAGAGCTTTATCTGTTTTTAAACATGAATGCGTATGTGGGTGAACTTCAGCGTGTTGTTTCTTTTAAGGATAAAATACGCTCTCAACCCAACAATGTAAATGCGGGTTTGCTTACTTATCCATCGCTGATGGCTGCTGATATTTTGCTTCATCGGGCCAATAAAGTTCCCGTTGGAAAAGACCAAGAGCAACATTTGGAAATGACACGAAATTTTGCACAACGATTTAACCACATGTATGGAGTTGATTATTTTCCAGAACCAGTTGCTTTTAATTTTGGCAACAATTTGGTAAAAGTTCCAGGGTTGGATGGAAGCACTAAAATGTCGAAATCCGACAACGAAAATAGTTGCATCTACCTGATAGATTCTCCAGAAATAATTCGTAAAAAAGTGATGAAAGCGGTCTCTGATTTGGGACCCACAGAAGCCAATCAGCCTAAAATTCAAGCTGTTGAGAATCTTTTTTCATTGATGAATATAGTTTCAAAAAAAGAGACCATCACCTACTTCGAAGATCAATACAATCAGTGTTCCATTCGTTATGGCGATTTAAAAAAGCAGTTAGCCGAAGACATGGTTGAGTTTTGTGCGCCCATTAGAGAAAGAATTCTGGAAATTGATAGCGACCAAGAATTTGTGAGCAAAGTAGCTCGTATTGGTGCTGAAAAAGCAAGAGAAAGTGCTCAAAAAACCATTCGCGAAGTGCGAGAAATAATAGGCTTTCGAAGCTTGTAATAACAAAAAAAGAGATGACAGCAGAGTTAACAAACGAAATAATCAACGAATCGGCCATCATGATTTCTGTCTCTACCCCTTCGGTAGGAGCGGTGAAAACGAAGGAGTATTTGGATGAATTAGCTTTTTTAATCGAAACAGCTGGTGGGGTTCCCATCAAGAGTTTTGTTCAGAATTTACAACGCCCAGATCCAAAATATTATGTAGGTTCAGGAAAAATCAAAGAAATTAAACTTTTTATCGATGAAAACAAAATAGATCTTGCCGTTTTTGATGATGAACTTACCCCTTCCCAAATTAGAAATATTGAGGCATTATTGGGTTGTAAAATTGTGGATAGAACTCACTTGATTTTAGATATATTTTCCAAACATGCACAATCTTCTCATGCAAAAGCACAGGTGGAATTGGCTCAGTATCAATATCTATTGCCCCGATTAACTCGAATGTGGACTCACTTAGAGAAGCAACGTGGAGGAATTGGAATGCGTGGTCCGGGTGAAAAAGAGATTGAAACCGACCGAAGAATTATCCGTGATCGAATTACGTTGCTCAAAGAGAAGTTGAAACTAATCGACAAACAGAAATCCACGCAAAGAGGTAACAGAGAGCAGTTTGTACGAGTTTCGTTGGTAGGTTATACCAATGTTGGAAAGTCTACCATCATGAACCTCTTGAGTAAATCGGATGTATTGGCAGAGAACAAACTTTTTGCAACGCTCGACACCACCGTTCGAAAAGTGGTGATTGAAAATCTTCCGTTTCTTCTTTCCGACACCGTTGGATTTATCCGAAAACTGCCTCACGGACTTATCGAGTCTTTCAAATCCACGTTGGATGAAATTCGGGAATCTGATTTAGTTATTCATGTGGTAGATATAAGTCACCCCGAATTTGAAGAACAAGTGGAGGTAGTGGCTCAAACATTGGCAGAAATTGGTGCCGATAACAAAAAGCAATTGATGGTTTTTAATAAAATAGACGCATTTACATTTGTTCAGAAAGACGAAGACGATTTAACTCCTTCAGAAAAAGAGAACCGAAACCTCGACGATTTGAAAAAAATATGGATAGCTCAAAACAAAATTAAATCTATTTTTATCTCAGCTAAGAACAAAGAAAATGTAGAAGAACTTAAAACTCAACTCTACGAATTGACTAAAAAAATTCATCAAGAGATCTATCCTTACAATAATTTCCTTTATTAATCGTATTATTTCTCTACTATTCCTAAAAACTATTGTACTTTTACCAACATAAATAATCTCTGAAAATAAAAAAATATGAAAAAGATAATTTTATTAACCGCTGTTTTTTTTGCTTTTGCAAGCCAAATGGTTGCTCAGGACAGTTTGTCCTTCAATTCACCTCCTGTTAAAGTGCCCGAAAGAAATAAAGATCGGTTTATGTTTAGCACTTACAACTGTTTTTGGCATGGACTTCCAGTTGGCATCGAACAGCGTACAATTTCGCAAGGATACAACCTTTCTTTAATATATGATCTTCCTACTTCCGAAAACAGTAAATTTAGTTTTGGTTTGGGATTAGGATACACTCGCAATAATTTATATTCCAACGGCATTGTAAAACAAGACAATGTAAATAGAGTAACGGTGATGAATCCTATTGCCGATGGGATAAAGTATAGAAGTAATAAATTAGCGTTTAGCTATGTTAATATTCCACTTGAACTTCGTTATAGAAGTCCCCAGAATATTCGTGTAGCGTTTGGTCTTCGCTCAAGCATATTGGTGGACGTGTTTTCTAAATATTATGGTCATAACCCCGACACAGACTTATTTGGCACAAACGATCAGTTGAAAATAGTAAATCA
The DNA here is from genome assembly GCA_038240835.1 of Bacteroidales bacterium. Lineage (GTDB taxonomy): Bacteria > Bacteroidota > Bacteroidia > Bacteroidales > WCHB1-69 > JBAXTE01. Next base: position 27,769 of record JBBRGJ010000017.1, read on the forward strand.
CGACATCAGTAATGTGGAGAAATACGCGTTTGAACTAACTGCTCGTGTAGGCTGGAAATTTGTATCGGTGAACGGTTCTTATATTTTAAACAAACTTTTCGTCAAAGACAAAGGACCTCAGTTTGGTGGATACACACTTGGTGTTACACTATCTATCTGGTAGTTTTGTGAGTATATTGCAAACTTGTTGTCTTTCAGTTATACATTTATATTACAATCTGTATGAAAAAAAATAAGTGGCAAGTAGGAGTGTTATTCCTTATTCTATTTTTTGGGATTTTTATAACATCCTGCAAAAAAGAGGATAAAGATTCCATCATTGTAAAAGGAACTGTTATCAATCCGAAAAACAATGCACCTATTTCTGGTGCCTACGTATATTTGGATGGGAAAATTCTCAGTGGAGGAGTATATAACGACAATTATTCAGAAATTGCTTCAGCGACTTCAGATGCAGCTGGAAATTTTGAAATTAATACCCCATTTCAAGTGGTCTCTGCATATAGAATACGTGTGTTTAAAAATAACTATTTTGATTCTTCCACCAATGTTCCTTCCGACGACATAACCAAAGGGGGCACTTATACCACATCGCTTTCGTTGTTGCCAGCTGCTTGGGTGAAGTTAAACCTCAACAATGTTGTAAATTGGCCCGACGACGAAATCAATTATCGGTATACAGGAGCTCCAGAAAGCTGTATCGATTGTTGCAACAACCAATTTCTTTCGGGTGTTGGCAGTTATCACACTACGTATAAATGTAAATTGGTCGGAGATGGTTATGCAAAATTCTATTGGACCGTAAAGCGAAATGGAATTACAAATCCTTTTACCGACAGTGTTTATTGTCCCTCTTTTGATACAGCAGTCATAAATATTAGCTACTAAAACCAAAGATTGTTTTACCTAGATTTGCTGTTTTATGTTCGAAAAAATGTTAAATTTTATCTAACAACACTTTTATTGCCTATCTTTGTCAAAATCAATAACAAAAAACAGGAAAAATGAAAAAATTATTTTTAGTTACGCTTATGATTGTTGTATCTTTTGCCTCTTTTGGCCAAGCTGAGAAACTTGCAGTTCCCTCAATAGGTGGAAAAACGAATGGACAGACTATTTCTAAATCTGCTTTAGTTTCTGCAGGTAAAATTACTCTTAACCAGAGTACTAAGCAAGTGAATTTTTTTATGATGAGATATATGAATAAACTTGCTATTGTTGAACTTACATCAAATTCGTCAAATTTAACTCCAGAAATGAAGAGTGCAATTAACACTTTATCACCAGGTTCTAAATTAGATTTTCTTAAAATCTCTTGTGTGTTAACTAGTAACGCTAATGCTGCTCCCGAACGAGTCGGTCAGTTTTCTGTGACGATACAATAACATCAGATACTATTTAGAAGTCCGTTTAAGTTTTTTAAACGGACTTTTTTTTGTTAAAAAACACCATCTAAAAGCACTGTCTAAAAAAAAATATGTTTTTTTACTAAAGTTTAGACAACTTTCTTCATTGTTAATAGGTCTTGATACCATAGGGAGTTTAAGGGATAATTATTAACACCGTTTTTTTATGAGAATTAACAATATTTTCGGAATGCTTTTTTTAGCATTTAATGGCATGTTTGTATTTGCAAATAACAATGTGAATATTCCTTCACCGCCACCACCACCAACTAACGATGAATGCTCAAGTGCAATTTTGTTAACCGTCGGCACTTCGTGTAGTTTTACCCAATACACCAATGCTCAGGCAACTGCCTCATCAGGGATTCCTGCACCAGGTTGTGCTAGTTACTCCGGCGGTGATGTTTGGTTTAAAGCGGTAGTGCCAACAAATGGACGATTAATCATTGATACTCAAACGGGAGTTTTGACTGATGGTGGTATGGCCATTTATTCAGGCAGTTGTGGCTCTCTTTCTTTGATAGAGTGTGACGATGACGATAGCAGTAATGGAATGATGCCCAAGATTGACAGATCTGGTTTAACACCAGGTACAACTATCTACATTAGAGTGTGGGAGTATGGCAACAATAATAATGGTACTTTTTCCATTTGTGTTTCTTCGCCTACTGCTGTTGATCCAGGAGCCACAACATGCTCTGAAGCAGATCCGTTCTGTACTGGAACAGGCCTTGTTTTTCCTGCTAGTGTTAATGCAGGAACGGGTCAGTCTGGTCCTGACTATGGATGCTTATGTTCGCAACCCAATCCTGTTTGGTATTATTTAAGAATTGCTAATCCGGGTTCATTAACGATAAATATTTCTAGTACTTGTGGCGATGTTGATTATGCCGCTTGGGGACCATTTTCAACATTATCGTGTAGTTCTGGCGCTCTATCTTCAACTGTTTCTTCGTGTGGGGGCAATTTGTCCGCACCCGCTGGCAACATGGTTGATTGTGCGTATAGCACTTCTGCTACGGAAGCATTAGCTATTCCTAATGCGTTAACAGGTCAATATTATATGGTTATGATTACCAATTATGCCAATTGTGTGGGTAATATCAATTTTAATCAAACCTCTGGAACTGGATCTACGGATTGCTCAATTATTGCACCGCCAGTTAGTAATAATGGACCACTGTGTGTGGGACAAACGCTTAATTTAACCGTTTCCGTCCCAATGGCTGGTGCTACTTATGCATGGACAGGTCCAAATGGTTTTACTTCAACAACGATGAACCCATCTATTACCAATGTGACGTTAAACAATGCAGGGGTTTATTCTTTAGTAATTACTGTGGGAGGTGTAAGCAGTGCTGCTGTTACTACTGCAGTGTCGATCAATGCAGCCCCAATAGCGACAGCTTCTAGTAATAGTCCAATCTGTAGTGGAAGCGTATTAAATCTAACTTCATCGGGAGGCACTAGTTATGCTTGGAGTGGTCCAAATAGCTACACAAGCAGCACCCAAAATCCTTCCATCGCATTATCTCCAGCTACGGCTACGGGTGTTTATACAGTTACTGTAACCGTTGCTGGCGGATGTACTGCAACAGCTCAAACGACAGTAACCGTGAATGCAACTCCCACTCCTACTGCTTCAAACAATGGTCCTTTGTGTCCAGGAAATACTCTAAACTTAACATCCACACCTGCCGGAGCAGACTCTTATGCTTGGAGTGGTCCAAATAGTTTTACAAACACAGCTCAAAATCCTTCTGTCACTTCAATTGCCCCTGCATCATCGGGAACATACACCGTTACCGTTACCGCTACGGGCGGATGTACCGCTACGGCGCAAACAACTTTATCCATTAGCGGAAATGTTGCGGTTTTTCCAACTAGTAATAGCCCAATTTGTCAAAATCAATCCTTAAATCTTTCGGCTTCTTTACCAGGGGCTTCCTATGCTTGGAGTGGTCCGAATAGTTTTACAAGTACAATTCAAAATCCTACCATCGCAAACAGTCCTACTGTTGCCACTGGAACATATCAAGTTACAGTGACCAGTTCTAGCGGTTGCACTGGATCTGGATCTGTTTCGGTTGTGATTAACCCATTGCCTGTAATTGTAATTACTGGAGATACTACTATTTGCTCGGGTCAAAATACAGTTTTGTCAGCCACTGGGGGAGTAAGTTATTTGTGGAGCAATACGTTAGCATTTGCAGACATTACGGTTAACCCAATTGTGCAAACTACCTATACTGTTACCGTAACAACGGATTTGGGTTGTACCTCTACAGCATCAAAAACAGTTTTTATCAACGTAAATCCTTCGATCGACAATGTTGTTACTACCAATGAATTTTGCAACAAAGGAAATGGGCAAGCCATTGCTTCTGTAAATTCAGGGTTGGCACCGTATCAATATGTTTGGAGCAATGGAGCCTCAAACTGTGCAACCAGTATCATGATGAGCACTGGTCAGTATTCAGTCACTGTAACTGATGACAATGGTTGTTCTGCGTCGGCTTCATTTTCTATTCAAAACACACCGGGTCCAGAGTTGTCAATCACCAATGTAAACAACGATCATTGCAGTCAGGCAATTGGGTCGGCAACTGTAATTGCAGCCAATATCCCAGGGAATTACACCTACTCTTGGCTTACAAATCCACCACAACAAGGGATAACCGCAACTGGTTTATCGGCAGGAGTCTACTTAGCAGTTGTCACAGATAGCACCTGTTACGACACCTTAGCCGTTGCAATTTCAAACATTGAGGGACCAACAGCATTATTCGAAACAACTCCTCCTTCTGCTAGTTCAACCAATCCAGTCATTCGATTTATTAATCAAACAGAAGGCATGCACTCTTCGTATTGGACATTTGGAGACGGGGCAACTAGTCACATGGAAAGTCCAATTCACGAGTATCTTTTATCCGATTCATTTGTGGTAGTATTGGAAGTTGCTGATACCTATGGCTGTATAGACACCGTTTCGAAAACAGTATTAATTTACGACGACATCAATGTATTTATACCCAATGCGTTTAGTCCCAATGAAGATGGACTCAACGAAGTGTTTAAACCCGTTGGAAGAGGCGTTAACCCTGCAAGTCCATACGAAATGATTATTTATGACCGATGGGGAAAAATGGTCTTTTCAACCAATAAATTTGAAGAAGGGTGGAATGGATATGTTCGTGGCTCTAAAATCAAAGTTACAGGAACATTTATTTATCGCATCACTTTATACGATTTTGCCAATAAAAAACATGTTTATAAAGGGAACTTCTCGTTCTTAGGCTCTAAATCGGATGGTGATTTTTAATTAAAACATTCATTCATATTCAACAAAAAAAGAGGTGAAAGCCTCTTTTTTTAGTTTTCACCTATCCATCAACACTGATCAACAGGTAAAACAACTTCATTAGTTTCATTTATTATGTCAGATGCATTTCTCTGTAATGCGAACAATCGCAATTGTTAAAAAAATGTGGGCTCTGGATGCTAAAAATAGATATAATTAACATATTTTAGCTGTTTTTTTTTATTTATCAAAATAATTCTCATACATTTGCCTCGAATTAAATAGCAAGCCCCAATTAAATATTATGATTTATACAACTTTACCAGTTTCAATAAATTTTATACAAAAAAAGCCGGAAAAGTTTGCAACCCAACCGACTCTCATTTCAGACACCAATTTAGTATACACCAAATTAGATTTTGCAAAGATACTAATTTAAATGCTGTTTTGCAATACACAAGGTGTAAGAGCAAAACCGTGATGGGTTGCATGTAAGACCCATTGGGAATTATATTTTTTTAAATAACAAAATTTAATACAAGAATGAAAAAAATGTTTATTATTAGTTGCAATTGTCGGATTGGCTTTTGCATCATGCTCAAAAGACAAAAATGAAGTTTTTACTGATGATTTAAATTCAAAAGTTTTAAATGAGCTGTTTTCAAGTGTTAAATGCAACTTGTTGTTTTTGCAAATTTAATGATAAATATTCATTTGGCGTTAAATAATTTAATTTTTTTCTTGGTCTGTTGTTTAGCTTGTGTTGTGCATATTTAACTTGTTGATCTGTAATG
>JBBRGJ010000018.1:0-32582 GCA_038240835.1 Bacteroidales bacterium
TATTTGGCCATCGAAAATGCAAAATATATCTTCAACAATATGAAAAATATTGGCGATGAGGTAGAGTTCAAAAAAGATGGATTGATTCAAAAACGTGCTCAAAAAGTGGTGGATGATGCGTTGAATACATTGACTAAAATAGAAAAAGAAGGCCTGTTTTCAGCACTTGAAAAAGGAATGTTTGGCGATGTAAAACGTCCCAAAAATGGAGGAAAAGGTCTTGCTGGCGTTGCCGAAAAAGGAGCGAATTACTTTAATCCGTTTGTGGAGATTATGAAGGGTAAAGTGTAAAATGAGGTGCAGGGTGAATGGTTCAGGGTGAATGGTTCAGGGTGAATGGTGAATGGTGAAAGGTTCAGGGTGAATGGTGCAGGGTGCATGGAAAAGGGTGTTTGTTATTTAAAAATGAAATTTAGATGAGTTCAGTTAAGTGTTTTGAGGATTTAGATATTTGGAAAGACGGGGTGAGCCTTTCTTTGCAAGTGTATGAGCAGCTCAAAGATTGTCGTGATTTTGGATTTCGAGATCAAATGCAACGCTCTGCTATTTCTGTGCCATCAAATATTGCTGAGGGTTTCGAAAGACAAACAAACAAGGAGTTCATTCAATACTTATTTATTGCAAAAGGATCTTGTGGTGAATTAAGAACTCAACTGTACATCGCATCGAAAGTTAAAGTCATAAATGAAGAAGTTGCCAAGAAGATGATTGAAGAAGCAAAAGTATTATCAGCAAAAATTTACAAGTTAATTCAATATAGAAAATCGATTATAAGTTAAAATCTGGATAAATGAACCGTGTACCCTTTCTCTTGTACCAGTTTCAAGTATTAAATTTAAATTTAAAATAAAAATTAAAAGTATAAAATAAATATAAACATATGAGCGGAGGATTATATTCAATGGAGGGACGTGATTTTGATATCACGCTCGACCTAAAAAAAATAAAGCCATATGGCGACACCATGAACGACGGCAAAACTCAAATTAGTTTTACATTGCCAGTTCCCTGTACCGACGAAGCAATTGAGGCTGCTAAATTACTGATGAAAAAAATGGGATTTGAAAATCCTCAAGTGGTTTTTTATAAAGAACTAACCGAAGGATTTACTTTTTTCAACTGTTATGGAACTTGTACACATTCAATTGATTATACCACAATTCATGTACCAAAAGTTGAATCTACAGTAATGGATATGCACGAAACCGATGATTTTATCAGAGAGAATATTGGTCGTAAAATCATCGTAATTGGCGCAAGTACTGGTACTGATGCTCATACTGTGGGAATTGATGCAATTATGAACATGAAAGGATATGCGGGTCACTACGGATTAGAGCGTTACGAAATGATTGAAGCGCTTAACATGGGTAGCCAAGTGCCTAACGATGAGTTCATTGCCAAAGCTATTGAGATGAAAGCCGATGTGCTTTTGGTTTCACAAACGGTGACTCAAAAAGATGTTCACATTCAGAATCTTACCGAATTGGTGGAGATGCTTGAAGCTGAAGGTTTGCGAGATAAAGTGATTTTGATTTGTGGTGGTCCACGGATTTCACACGAGTTGGGTCAAGAGCTAGGTTATGATGCAGGTTTCAGCATGAACTCTTATGCCGATGACGTGGCCTCTTATGCGGCTCAGGAGTTAGATAGAAGATTGAAAAGTAAATAAAATAACCAAAGAATATTATGGATAAAAAACAGATCAGAGAAGTTATCGCTAGACGTATTGCGCTAGAACTTCAAGATGGAGATGTAGTAAATTTAGGAATAGGTTTGCCAACATTGGTTCCAGATTACTTACCCAAAGGGATTAAACTTACCCTTCAGTCTGAAAATGGATTGCTCGGTATGGGTGGCACTCCTGAAGAGGGAAAAGAAGATTTGAATCTTATCAATGCTGGAGGTGGTTTTATTACAGCTCTTTCGGGTGCTTCTGCATTTGATAGCGCATTGTCGTTTGCGGTTATCCGTGGGGGACATGTGGATGTAACCGTTTTGGGTGCTATGCAAGTGGACGAAAAAGGTGATTTGGCAAACTGGATGATTCCTGGTAAAAAAACGCCTGGTATGGGCGGTGCAATGGATTTGTTGGTGGGTGCCAAAAAAGTAATTTTAGCCATGGAACATACTGCGGGTGGATCGCATAAAATCCTTAAAAAATGCACTTTGCCACTTACTGCTGCCGGACAAGTAGATTTAATTGTCACAGAGATGGGCGTGATGGAAATTACACCTCAAGGGATTGTGTTAAAAGAGATTCATCCAGAGTTTACCGTGGATGAGGTCCAAGCACAAACTGAAGCAAAATTGATTGTTTCCAAGGATTTGATTCCAATGAAGATGTAATCTTTTTTCAAAATCATATAGTAGTCGAAATTAACTTATAAAACATATTAAGATGAGCAAAGTTTTTATTGTAGCCGCCAAACGTACGGCCGTAGGAAAATTTAGCGGAACTATTGCTGGCGTGAGCGCTGCTGAGTTGGGTTCCATTGTAATTAAGAATATTCTTGAAGAGACTAAAATCGATCCTTCAAAAATTGATGAAGTGATTGTGGGAAATATCCTCTCTGCAGGACAAAAACAAGGTATTGCCCGTCAGGCTGCCATTAAAGCTGGAATTCCTCAAGAGGTTCCTGCTTATGGATTGAATATGATTTGCGGTAGCGGAATGAAGTCTGTTTTAAACGCATACTCCAACATCAAGGCAGGCGAAGCAGATCTTATCATTGCTGGCGGAACTGAGTCCATGTCTGGGGCTGCATTTGCAATGCCTGCTTCCATTAGAAATGGTGTTAAAATGGGCGACCTAAAAGTTGTTGATACGATGATTCTTGATGGATTAACGGATGCTTTTAGTGAAACTCACATGGGCCTAACAGCCGAAAATATTGCCGATAAGTATGGTATTACTCGCGAACAACAAGATGCTTTTTCATACAAATCTCAACAAAAAGCATCCAAAGCAATTGATGGCGGTAAGTTTAAAGCTGAGATAGTTCCAGTGCAAGTAGTCACTCGAAAAGAGACAATTATATTTGATACGGATGAATTTGTAAATCGCACCACTACTCCTGAAAAATTAGCGTCGCTTCGCCCTGCTTTCAAAAAAGATGGTTCTGTTACTGCCGGAAATGCTTCTGGAATCAACGATGGTGCTTCTTTTGTGATGGTGGCTTCCGAAAAAGCAGTGAAAGAGTTTGGATTAACTCCTTTGGTGGAAATTATTGCCGTTGGCCAAGGGGGCGTAGATCCTTCTATTATGGGAATGGGTCCTGTTCCTGCAATCAAAAATGCACTGAGCAAAACGGATCTTAAATTATCAGACATCGATGTTTTGGAACTTAACGAAGCATTTGCTGCTCAATCCTTGGGTGTAATTACTCAACTTTGCGCCGATCATGGGGTGAAAAAAGAGTGGTTTGACGAAGTTTGTAATGTAAATGGTGGCGCTATTGCTTTAGGTCATCCTATTGGAGCTTCTGGAAACAGAATCACCGTTAGCTTAATTCATGAAATGAAACGTACTGGTAAAAAATATGGCTTAGCTTCACTCTGCATTGGCGGAGGAATGGGAACTGCTATTATTTTGAAAAACTTATAATCAATTAGGGGCTGTTGCTTTGCGGCAGCCCCTTTATACCACACTAATATGAAAAAAATAATATTCTCGTTTTTAAGTTTATTGATTGTTTTTGCCTTCAACGGTTATTCTCAATCGTATATTCCGATGTTACAATCTGGCAGTCAATGGAATGTGTTGCGGGATGGAGCAAATCCTACTCACTATACTGAAATTTACAAAGTAGATATCGATACGATTATCGATGCGAAACTGTGCAAAAAAATTGTTTCATCTAGGGATTCTTCCTCTTCGGCAGTTTATAATTTCAGCTGCTATATGTACGAAGATACCACAACTCGAAAAATTTATAATTTTGATAGTCAGTTCAATCAAAAATTTTATTTTGATTTTAACGTTCAGGTGGGAGATAGCCTGTTTATAGCAGCACCTTTGTATGAATTTGAATCCTGCGATACATTTATCGTCTCCCAAGTCAGTACTATCGAAATAGGGGGTGTCAATCGAAAAAGAATTACACTTAGTTATTTTTCCAACTCGACCGAGTACACCAATGCAGATGTTTGGATTGAAGGAATTGGATCTTATCACGGACTTGTTTATGGCGCTGTATCGCCAGAATATATTGGATCGCAATACAATCTTTTATGTTTTAGTGTCAATAAGTTGTTGATTTATGAAAATTCAATTTTCAACTACTGTTACTCCGACAATGTTGGAATCGAAATAGTGGATAAAGATGATGTTTGGTTATATCCAAATCCTGTAATCGATCTGCTGAATGTCTGTAATCTATATCACAGAAAAATACAGATACAAGTTTTTGATTTGTTGGGTCGTTTGGTTTTTCAGCAAAATTTATCCGAAACAGACAATCAGATTTCATTGCCAAATCTCAAAGCTGGAATGTATAATGTATTGATCTATCATGATAATACCGTGATTGCCTCGAAGAAGATTGTCAAAAATTAGACTTCGAAAAATTAGACCTCATGATATATATAGTACTTCCAAAATTTAGTTGCTAAATTATCACGTATGATTTGAACTTGTTTTTTCCACATAAAAGCGAGTAAAGTCAACAAATATTTCATTAAAGATTAGGTTCTACTATCATTTGAGTGGAAAAGATCACAGATGTCAAATTGTTATTTCAAAATTGTCATGCTGTCACGATAGCTATCGTGATAATCGAAGTATTACAGTGAAAGCCTTTTGAATGCCCTTCCCCTTCGAGTGCCTCAGGGCAGGCTTTAAACCCGATAGCAATCGGCACAGGGTGACAATGAAATAAATAAGCTCATACTTTAAACATGAAAAACTTTGTTATAGCATTTCCACTCAATTGGCTCCGCCGTCCTTCGGTTCTTAGTAGAACCAAAGATTACATGTTTTAATCATCGTTTGATAATAACAAAGACAGTTCTCCTGTTTTTGGAGCGACCTTCTTCTGAATCGTTGGTTTCCACTGGTTTTGTTTTGCCATAACCTTTGTAAGTGAGTCTGGAGCCCTCAATTCCATTTGAGAGAATGTAATCATACACCGATTTTGCACGGTTTTCAGAAAGTGTCATGTTGTCGACATCTTTTCCAATATTATCTGTATGTCCCTGTATTTGAACTACTACGGATGGATTGTCTGTGAGAAAATCAACAAAGGCATCAATCACTAATTTTGATTCCTGATTTAAATCGAATGAGTTTGTCTCAAAATAGATGTCGTTCAGTTTGTAACTTTTCCCTTCTTCAATCGGACTGATGGCAAAATCTACTTCATGTTTTATCGACGCTGTCGTATCTTTAGAATCTATATATTTGGTTTCGTATGCATATCCCTCTTTCTTTACGGTGAGCACATAATCGTTTTTTTGGAGGGCTACGGTTGCATATTTCCCTGTTGAGGTTTCAATCGGAATTTGAATGACCGATTTAGTCTCTGTATTTTTCAACTCTACGATGGCTTTCATCGGTTCGCCATTTTCGGAAGTGACTTCTCCTTTTATCACCACTACTTTTTGAGGACGGGCTTCGGCGTATAAATCAAAGGTGTATAAATCGAAATTTCCAGAAATATCAGAACTGTAATACCCTTTTGTTCCATCGGTGCTGACAAAGAATCCTACATCATCTCCTTCGGTATTGATTGGAACTCCAATGTTTTTTGGTTTCATCCACTTTCCATTTACCTCCATTTTGGAAAAGAAAATATCCATTTTATCTACTCTGGCATGACCATCTGACGAGAAATATAAAGTTTGACTATCACTATGAATGAAAGGAGTTTTTTCATCCTTTACAGAGTTTATCTCGTCGCTCAAAGGCGCTGCTTTTCCCCAACTGCCATCTGGATTTCTGTATGAAACGTATATCTCGAGTCCCTTTTTTTTAGAATCTCTGTCGGTGATAAAATAAAGTGTTTTGCCATCAGCGCTTATGCTTGGTTGTGTTTCCCAGGTGTTTGGACTGTTTATATTTGGACCAAGGTTTTTGATAGGTGACCACTCTTCGTCCAAAAATTCGGAGCAATACAAATCACTGTTTGGATATCCATTAATCATATTTACTTTGGCAAAAATCATCAAACGGTTGTCAACGGTAATGGTGGGACTTCCTTCATTTTCTCCTTTGTTAAACGGTGATGGCATTGGGGTTCCATTGTCAAATCGTTGGTTGGAATCGCGAAAGCTGATGTAAAAAAACTCTTTAGGTTTTGTGTCAGCCATATATCCTCTTTGTTTTTCGGGCATAAGCACGCGGGTGTAAAAACAAATTTCATCATCGGGAGAAATACAAAATAGGTATTCGTGATTTTCGGACGAGACTCCTTCTACCTTTTTTAAATTAAACGGAACTGGATTGTTTAAAACCTTATCCAAAAAAATACAATATTCATAATGATTTTTTGCTTCATTGATATCGTTTTCATATTTATCATTTTCTGCATTTTTGATAAAATAGTCGAAAGGAATGGCTGCTTGTTTGTATTTTTCTTGCGAAAACAACAGTTTTCCTAAGTGGAAATAAGCAATAATTTTCACATCTTTGCAGGCCGCAATTGCACTGGCAAAATTGTTAGTTGCATTGCTAATGATTGAGTTTCTGTAGGTGTCCGAAGTGTTTGCTCCTTTGCCTGGCATTTGAGCATCGAGTTTGTCGAGTTGTTTTAAATTAATAATCCCCATCAGATAAAAAGATTCAGCAAAAGTGGGTTCCTCTTCGGCTACTTCCATAAGCAAGGTAGTTGCTTCTGAAAATTTCCGCTCTTGGTATAACTTTGTTGCTTTTTGGAACGATTTGCGAGCACCTTTGCCGATTTTTTGCTCGGTGGTGCAGCCATCGTCAGCAGTTTCATCTTCATCATCTTGCGAAAAAACTTGTGACGAAAGAACCATCAGTGCGATAATGAAAAATATTTTTGTAATATTCCAGTTATGAGTCATATTTTGAGGTTTTTTTATTTGTTGAATCATCTTAGATTGTCTCGATTTCTCCCCAAAGATACAAACAATTTTTCAACCATAATATTTCATGTTTTGATATTTTACTCAAAATAATCTGTATAATTTTATCCTAAACCATAAATCCAAAACTTCACAGAATATCAAGCAATTCCGATTCTCTAAATGCGAAGAAAAAAGTCTCATGATCTTCGGCGTAAAATCGTTTTCAGTATTTAAAGAATTATAAGACTACTTTTGATTTTTCTACTTTTCTGGTCTTCCTGTCACGATAGCTATCGTGATAATCGAAGGACTTCAAAAAGTGCTTTCCAAAAATGCTTTTTCTTTAATACTTCGATTAACTCAGTATGACAATCATAAAAGCGCTAATAATAAACACCTTAAATTGCAAATATTGGCAAATTTTCCCACTGTCATCAACCTTTTGTTCCCAAAAAATTTGGATAAAGTCTACCAATGACAGATTAAAAAAACCATTTCTGCTTTTTCTCCTTATAGAGTCATCCTGAGCCTGTCGAAGGACTTCATAAGTTTATACTATGTATACTTCGACAGGTCCACCATTGGTGGATAAATTTATCCTCAAAAGGAGGGCTCAGTATGACCGTTAAAAGAACACGACTACACTGTTTGTATTTAGTTGCAAATATTGGTGAATTTATCACTGTCATCAACCCTTTATTCCCAAAAAAATTGAATGAAATCTCAGCATGACATTTTTTAAATATCAATTTTGATGTTTGTATTTTCTTTTCCACGCAAATGTTAGTAGAACCGTATTTATATATAAAAAAGGCTAATCTGATGCAGATTAGCCTTTTTTAATATTTGTTTGCGAACTATCTTACTTGCTACCAAGTATGGTAATTGATCCGCTTTTTTCAACAATTTTTATTACACCTTCGTAATGGAATGTGTAGAAATAAACGCCATCTGCACAGCCTTCACCATCCCAGCCCTTGTCTGCATTAACAATGGCTCCGCACTGCCATTTTGCTCCAGATGGATCCAATTTGAGGCATAAAGAGGTAGTGTTGTAGTTCTTTTTCTCGTACACTTTTTTACCCCAACGATCGTAGATTTTTAAAATATTTTCTCTATTGGTGTTTAAGTTTCCAATTACTAAGCAGTCGTTGTTGTTGTCGCCATCAGGGGTGATGATGTTTGGTATAAATAAATCATCTTCTACAACGATTGTTTGAAAAACAGTGTCGACACAACCGTATGAGTTTTTCGCAACTAAATATACATCATAGTCGCCAGGCGCTGTATAGGTGTGCTCAGTATTCATGTCAGTAGACGTGGATCCGTCTTGGAAATTCCAAAACCATGTAGTCTCTGATAAAATGTAATTTTGGGTTTGATTTGTAAAAGTTACATTCGGGTTGTCTGATAGTGACGCATTGATTGGATCTGCCGTAAAATGAGCCTCTGGAGTCGGGTGAACCTTTATCAGTCCTGGTTTCGTAATGATAGAACTACATCCATCAGGTGTTGTTACTACGAGAGATACGTCAAAATTGCCATATTGGGTGAACAAATGTTCTGGATTTTTTAAATTTGAAGTGTTTACTTGAGCATTCGGATCTCCAAAATCCCAAGCATATTGGTAGTTTATGTCTGTCGGACTTGATGTGTCATTAAATCGGACGAGCAGTGGACTACACCCTTCTATTGGGTCTTCAGTAAAGTTCGCAGTAGGTTGGGTGTAATACTGGACTGTAATGGTGTCGTAACCGCGACATTGAATGTTAGGATTCGAGTTGGTGACTGTAACATAGAATGTGTTTGGATATAAAACAGGCAGCGTTGGGTCTGTCGTTAAATCACTCCATTTATAAGAAGTTCCTGCGATGCCATAATTGGGATCTAAAATCAAAATTGTACCATCGTTGCAAAATGAAGTATCATTACCCAAGTTTGGAGTAGGAGTTTCCACGACTTCTAAGTGCATTACTGAATCATACGCACAATGAAAATCATCGATAACAGAGAATGTGTAGTTGAATGTGCCACCTGCAGAAGGGTTAAGTAAGGCAGTTGAATCACTTTGTTGAGTGATAAATGCCCCAGTCCACAATACGTTGTCAATGCCAATAGTATATGTCCAAGGTGTTGGTAATAGCGATGGGGCTAAGTTTAACTGCCATTGGAAAATCCAACCATCATCAATTCCATATTGATCGCAAATCTCGATTGACCATGTTCCATTTAAAGGACAGCCGATTAATCCTGAAAAGGAATTCATTGGATGATAATAGTTTGTGTGATTTTGTCTGTTAGACGAGTCGCATCGGGTAGTTTGACCTGCATGTAAAAAATTTGGTGCTGTGCCGTGATAAGAGTATCCAGGGTAGTCGCTCCAACAGTAATTCCAACCGGTTCCTCGTGAAGCAGGATTTGCAGAACATCCACCAGTATCATCCACAGGTACACCTAAGAATAAACTTCCTCCATTTGGTTGTGAGTGCGCCATTATACTTTGTGCATTTGGACAAACTACCTTAAATTGTAAATCGCCTAAATAGGAGTGTTCCATGGTAAAACATACCGATAAAATATCAGCAGCACTAGTCACTTTGGCGCCAGGAGCAAATGAGCTAAAGGTAACGAACGTATTGTAACATTCAGGTAAAAACCAAGGTGATCCATCACAGTTTGGTCCATCGGGAACAAACATGGTGCTGTCGAATGATAAACTTGATTCTTGCAAACTAGAAACAGGCGACACTAATACATCCGAGGAGTCGCTGTATCCAACAGAAATTAATCGGGTGGTCCCAGAGCACATGTCGGCAAGCGCACTTACAGTGGTAATAGGGTTGAGAGAAGTACGAATACGTATCCCTGCTGAGTTTAAGTTAAAGCAGTTTCTTTGGTCGGTCATGGATAAAATAACATCGTAACCTCGGCCAGATAAGTAAGTGTGGTTGATTACGGTGTTACCCATTACGTTGTTTACAACGGTATCTCCCAAAGTCCATTTAAATGTACATGAATCTAACGATTGTGGATACGCAAAGTTATTGTCGATAAATACAGCATTGGCCACAAAATGGACAGAACTATCTTGACATAAATCAATGTAAAGATGGCCATCATCTGGCGTCAATCTGTGAGGGGTAGGATATGTAGCTATGGTGTCTATATATGCATTAATACGCTGACAAGGTGTTTGGCAGGAAGTGGTGATTTTGAAACCTGAACCAACATTTGCAGAATTGCTTTTGAATCGAAGAGTGATTGCTCCAGTGGGATTATCGATACTAGAATAGGTAGACCAGTCTCCAGGGATAATCATGTTAGAATTGTTTAAATATCCTCCATTTAATGGACCTAAATAAACTAATTTTGTAGGATCACAATTGCTGCTGTTGTAAATAAACAAGGAGTCGTCTGCAGAAATATCTGCCTCAATGACGGTTATTTTAACAGAAGGCATCCCAGGTGTGTTTGACAAAATGGTCATGGTGTCGTTTCGGTTGTTCCCATAGTTACCAGTGCCCCCATTGTCGTATATGGTAAGGTTGCATCCTGTAACCGTCCGAGAACCTGCAGCACCCATGTTGTGGGTTTGTGCTTTTGTGTTTAGTCCGATGATCAAGATGATAAAAGTGACTAAAATGGCGTATCGTTTTTTCATTTTTCTAACTATTATTTTTGATAAAATAAAATTCCCTAAACCTTTAGACGAATATACGTCCTAAATAGTTGCACAAAGATATATATTTTCGTGGTATCAAAAAAATCATTATTTTTGAACATTGAAATAAATAAAAGATGAAACAATACTTAGACTTACTCAATCATGTGTTAATTAATGGAACTGACAAGTCGGATCGCACTGGAACTGGCACTCGGAGCGTTTTTGGATATCAGATGAGATACGACTTGCAAGAGGGATTTCCTCTGCTGACTACCAAAAAATTACACATTAGATCTATTCTTCACGAACTTTTGTGGTTTCTTAAAGGAAGTACCAATACGGCTTACCTCAAAGATAATAATGTATCTATTTGGAACGAATGGGAAGATGAACATGGCGAACTCGGTCCTATCTATGGCTATCAGTGGCGCAGTTGGCCTACGTATGATGGCAAATCGATCGATCAGATTTCAAATGTAATTCATCAAATTAAAAACAATCCCGACTCCAGAAGATTGCTTGTGAGTGCTTGGAATGTTGCTCAAGTGGAAGAGATGAAACTGCCTCCTTGTCACATTATGTTCCAATTTTACGTTGCCAATGGCGAACTTTCCTGTCAATTGTACCAACGAAGTGCGGATATTTTTTTAGGCGTTCCTTTTAATATTGCATCATACGCCCTGCTTACCGCTATGGTGGCTCAGGTGTGCGGTCTTAAACCCAAAGAGTTTATTCATACCTTGGGTGATGCTCATATTTACTCAAATCATTTTGATCAAGCAAAACTTCAGTTGTCGAGATCTCCTCGCGAACTGCCTAAATTAGTCCTTAATCCCGATGTAAAAGATATTTTTGATTTTAAATTCGAAGATTTTTCGGTTGAAAATTATCACCCAAATGCTCATATTAAAGCTGAGGTGGCGGTATAATCAAAAAAATACACTATTATAATGAATAATATATCAATTATTGTTGCGGTAGGCAAAGCGAATGAAATTGGAAATGAGAACCAACTGTTATGGCATATTTCCGAGGATTTAAAATATTTTAAACGGGTAACTTCTGGTAAAACCATCGTTATGGGTGGAAATACTTGGCTTTCGTTGCCAAGAAGACCGTTGCCTAAACGTAGAAACATCGTTTTGTCACGCGACGTAAATAAACAATACGAAGGCGCTGAAGTTATGCACTCTGTGGAAGAGGTTTCTAAAGCAGTAATCAACGAAGAGGAAGTATTCATAATGGGTGGTGCGATGGTGTACCAACATTTTTTACCCATTGCCTCCAAATTGTACATTACCCATGTGCTAGAAAACTTTGTGGCCGATACGTGGTTCCCAAAAATTGACAACCAAATATGGCGACAAGCCGAAAAGTCAGAGCTTTTTCTGGATGAAGAGACCGGACTTCAGTGCTTTTTTGCCGAATATGTAAGAAAATAAATAGAATAATTAATCAATAATTTAAAATGAAAAAAAGTCTAATATTAAGTGTGATGATTGTCTTTTGTGTTGCCATTGCAACCGCTCAGAAAGACAAACCACTTCAGCCCCCAGTTTTGCCAATCGATAGCACTACAAAAATGATTACCTATAAAGAGGTAGTCACTCAACAAGGTTCGTCGGCGGAACTTTTTAAAAGAGCAATGGATTGGATTGTGCTCAATTATAAAAATACAGCTGAGGTTGTGAAATCTTCCAATGAAGCCACTGGCGTAATTGAGGGAAGTTCAAGAATTAAAATTCATACGCCAGGCAAAGATGGCGTTACAACCATTGCTGGTATGGTAAATTACAACTTTACCATTGAAGCCAAAGATGGCAGATATCGATACACGTTTACCCGTTTTTCGCTGAGAGATGCTGCTTATAACCCAATAGAAAAATGGTTTGACACTAAATTGCCAACTTGGTTTCCACAACGTTTTGAACACCTAAAAGAGGTGAACGACGACATGGTATCTACAATCAATTCCCTCAAAGAAGCGATGGCCCCAAAAGTGCAAAAAACAGATAATTGGTAAGTTGAAATTAACTTTATTATAAAAAAAACAATACAAAATAATACGAATGAACAGACAGCAGTTAGTAGAGAATATTAAAAAGAAAAAATCATTTTTATGTGTGGGTTTAGACGTTGATCTTACAAAAGTTCCCGCTTTTTTGCTCAACGAATCAGACCCAATTTTTGAGTTCAACAAACGAATTATCGATGCAACACTTCCTTTTACGGTTGCTTATAAGCCCAATTTGGCTTTTTATGAAACGTATGGAATTGAGGGCATGAAAAGTTACGAAAAAACAATTGCCTATTTAAATCAATTACCCGAAAAAGTATTTGTCATTGCAGATGCTAAACGAGGTGATATTGGCAATACTTCTACTCAATATGCTAAATCGTTTTTCACGCCCAAAGAGGCTATGCATAGTGTAGATGCTGTTACGGTAGCTCCTTATATGGGCGAAGATTCAGTATCGCCATTTTTGGGATTTGACGATAAATGGGTGGTGCTTTTGGCGCTTACTTCCAACAAAGGCGCTTCCGACTTTCAATTTGAAATGTTGGCATCGGGCGAAAGAGTATTTGAAAGAGTCTTGAAAATATCTTCAAAATGGGGCACCGACGAACAGATGATGTATGTAGTTGGCGCTACACAAGCAACCATGTTGTCTGATATTCGGAAAATTATTCCAAGTCACTTTCTACTTGTCCCTGGCGTAGGTGCTCAAGGGGGAAGTTTGCAAGAAGTGGCTAAATACGGCATTAACAGTGATTGTGGATTGCTGATAAACGCTTCTCGTAGCATTTTGTACGCTTCTAAAGAGTCCGATTTTGCCGAAAAAGCTGCCGAAGAGGCTTTGAATATGCAACAAGAAATGGCTGAAATTTTATCCACGTATAACGTTTTGTAAATGAGAAATTGGTTTATCCTCCTCCTGATTATTTTTTGTGTTAGCCCAACTTTTATTTCGGCACAATCGGACGATGACTTTTTTATGCGCGACGATACCCTTGCCGATTTTGAGGGAATTACCAAGTATGATGCATTTTGTCCAATTTTAGAAGGAGATTCCGTCAGATATTGTGGAAAAAACCCTTGTACAGGTTGGATTAAGGATTATTATCCAGGCACCAATCAGTTAATTCACCAAGGGAGTTATCAGTATGGACAGGTAGCTGCTGCTTTTACAAATTACTTTTTTTCGGGAAAAATAGAACGAAACTTTGTAAAAAGCGCCAACGGTGAGTTTTATACATTTAATGTCTACGATTCGTTGTCAAATCCAATTACGCATGTCGAGTATTTTCGTAAAGAGGTGATTAAGAGAAAAGACTACTACCGTGGTGGAGTGCTTGAATTGGATGAAGTATTTGATAAAAAGAAACTTTTTGTGGAAACTCAAAAATATTATTATCCCAACGGAACTCTCTACTCGGAACTGATACTGGTCGACAAAAAGAAAAATATCTACTCTTACAAAGTGTTTTATAATTCGGGTGAACTGAAATCGGAGGGACAAAAAATTAGAAATCCACAAATTAACGATTACTTTTTTCATGGGAAATGGGTTTTCTACGATGTAAATAAAAAAATCATCAAACAAGAAAACTATGTTAAAGGGTTGTTAGTAGACTGATGGTTAGGCTGATATGGTGCTGTTGTAGAATCGAAATGTGTAATAGAAATCTTAACTATATTGACATTACTTTAAGGCACTCGCCTCGCTAATTTTCGAAAATAAAGTTTCTAAATTGCATTTTGATTATCCTTGATATTCGATGGCAGGCCGTAAACCCAGCGACAAAGGTTATTCAATTGGCTTCGCCGTCCTTCAATTCGTGAGAATTGGGCTGATTTATCAGACCCGCGACAAAGGTTACTCAAATTCGTGCTTCCGCCGCGGCGGACGTGTAATTGGCTCCGCCGTCCTTCGGTTCGTGGTTAAAAATCTTTTCAGCCTCGCTTCGCGACTAATCACTCATAATTCATCGTTCATCACTCTCCAAAGCCCCCCTTTCTGAAGCTAGGCAAACTGTCTAAAAAAATCTTTAATCTAATCTACAGGCACTACTTTGTACAACTTGTCGTTTCTTCTTACGGGAATAGGAACTATCATGGAGCAGAGTTCTCCTTTTTGGGCTGATTCTGTCATTACCAAACTTACACGAATTTCTTCTGCAACGCCTTCGCAAACACCGGTTGTGGGTCCCATAATTACATATTCATCGCCCAACTTTAGCTCGCCAGTTTCTATTTTAATTTCGGCAGCACTTACTCGAGTGTAAAAATTGGTGATTTTGCCAATATAAACTTTTTTGTGCGTAGCAGATGATCCATAAATATCGGTCCATTCGCCAGTTTTCCGTCCCAAATAATAACCATCCCAAAATCCACGGTTGTAGACTTTTGAAAGGCGTTCCATCCACGCATCTGATTTCTCTTGCGTAAACTCATCCGCCAATACCGCATCTGCAGCTTCGCGGTAACATTGGGTAACTGTTTTTACGTAATCTGCAGCACGTCCACGACCTTCAATTTTCAACACCCGAACGCCAGCATCGATGATTTTGTCGATAAATGGCATGGTGCAAAGATCTTTGGGCGACATGATGTATTTATTGTCAATTTGCAACTCCAATTCGTGATCGGTATCTTTTACATCATACGTTCGTCTACAAGGTTGCAAACAAGCGCCACGGTTGGCAGAGTAATTAAAATTATCCAAACTAATGTAACACTTACCCGAAACAGCCATACATAAGGCGCCATGAGCAAATATTTCAATTTGCACCAACTCCCCAGCAGGTCCTTTTATTTGTAACTCCTCAATCTGTTTCGTGATTTTCTTCACCTGCTCCAAACTCAATTCTCTGGCGGTAACCATCACATCTGCATAGCGGGAGTAGAATTTTACACTTTGAATATTTGTGATGTTGCACTGAGTAGAGATGTGAATTTCCATTCCAATCTCTTTCAAATATTCCAACACCGCCAAATCCGAAGCAATAACCGCTGTAATTCCCTCTTTTTTAGCAGCATCCGCTACTTTGTAAACCTCTTCCAACTCGTTGTCATAAACAATGGTGTTGAGGGTTAAATAACTTCTAATATTATGGGTTTTACATATTTGAGATATTTTAGACAAATCTTCCAACGAAAAATTTGCCGAAGATCTGGAGCGCATATTAAACGTTCCCACTCCAAAATAAACAGCATTTGCACCCCCTTGTATAGCAGCTTGTAGCGACTCATACGAGCCTACAGGTGCCATTATCTCAATGGTATTATTAATCATTATTCCAATGGTTTTTTATTACTTCCACCATGTGATCGGTATCTAATCCACATTCGGCTCTAAGCTGAGGAATTGATCCTTGCCCCACAATTGTGTCAGGAATACCCATGCGGATAATGGTTGCATTATAGTTATGTTCGGTCATAAATTCAGTCACGGCACTTCCTATACCCCCTACCACAGTGCCGTCTTCGACGGTGACAATTGTGTGATGATTTTTAAAAACTTCGTGTAATAATTCATGATCCAATGGTTTTGCAAATCGAAGATCATAATGAGAAGGATTCATACCAGCAATTTCAGCAATTTCTATGGCATCGGCAACCAAATTGCCAATGGGACCAAAAGAGAGCATCGCAATTTGAGATCCGGTTTTTAGAAGTTTCCCTTTCCCAATTTCAATCTCCACCATCTTGTTTCTCCAGACAGGTAAAACTCCTTTTCCTCTAGGGAAACGGATTACAAATGGATGTTTCAAATCGTTCTGAGCTGTGAACATCAAGTTTCTAAGTTCGTGTTCGTTGATGGGCGAAGAGATGATCAAATTTGGAATGCATCTCAAAAAAGCAATGTCGTAAAGTCCATGGTGCGTGGGCCCATCTTCGCCGACCAAACCACCTCTATCGATGCAAAAAATAACCGGAAGATCCTGAATCGCAACATCATGAACCACTTGATCGAATCCGCGTTGCAAAAATGTTGAGTAGATATTACAAAAAGGAATATGTCCGCTGGCCGCCATGCCTGCCGAAAAAGTAACTGCATGTTGTTCTGCAATTCCCACATCGTAAGCTCTATCGGGCATTTGCTCCATCATAATATCGAGTGAACAACCTGATGCCATGGCCGGAGTAATTCCCACTATTTTTGGATTTCTCTTTGCCAACGCCACCAAGGTTTCGCCAAAGACATCCTGAAACTTAGGTGGTTCGTTCAGACAAGGTTGTGCAATAATTTCGCCCGTTGCAGGGTTAAAAAGTCCTGGAGCATGGTATTTTGTCTGATCTTTTTCGGCTAAATCTAACCCTTTTCCTTTTACTGTGCGAATATGCAAAAGTTTAGGTCCGGGAATCTGTTTTAAATCGTTGAATATTTTCACCAATCGTTCAACATCGTGACCATCTACAGGTCCAAAATATCTAAATCCTAAGGATTCGAAAAGGTTGCTCTTCTTGAGAATTGTCCCTTTGAGTGCATTTTCAAATTGTTGAACAAAATTTCGAACTAAATTTCCCTTGTTATTCTTAGAAGTGAGGACCTTCCAAACTTTCTCCTTAATTCGATTATAAGTTTTAGAGGTCGAAATATCAATTAAATACTCTTTAAGAGCGCCTACACTTTTATCGATGGAGATGCCATTGTCGTTGAGAATAACCAAAATATTGGCATTTTCCCAACCAGCATGATTCATCGCTTCAAAAGACATTCCACCCGTCATAGAGCCATCACCAATAATTGCAATATGCTGACGATGAGGATCGTTGTTGAGTTTTGCAGAAATAGCCATTCCCAATGCGGCAGAGATAGAAGTAGAAGAGTGACCTGTGCCAAAAGCATCGTATTCGCTCTCTTTCATTTTCGGGAAACCGCTAATTCCTTTATACGTTCTATTTCGTTTAAAATCCTCTTTGCGACCTGTTAATATCTTATGAGAATAAGCCTGATGTCCCACATCCCAAATCAATTTATCTACCGGAGTATTAAAAGCATAATGAAGAGCTGTAGTTAGTTCAACAGTTCCCAAACTCGACCCAAGATGCCCAGGATTATGACTAATCACACTGATGATGTACTCTCTCAACTCGCTACAGAGTATAGGAAGATCACTTGTGGGAAGTTTTCTTAGGTCATCAGGAAAATCAATATGCTTAAGAAGTTTATATGAATCTGACATAATTACTTTTAAAATAATGTGTGCAAAGATACAAAACAATATAACATGTATTCTTTAAAAATACCTAAATAGTGCTTGCGAGAAAACTCCAACTTTTTCGTTATGCTTGCAACGAAAACAGATCATTTACACTAGTAAACTCACTGTTTTCGTTGCCACGCAAGCCTCAAATTTGGAATTTTCTCATCAATCACTAGTTTCCAGATAGACACTAAATAGTGCTTGCGAGAAAACTAAATAAGAGATATAAACGAAACATAAAACTTAGGTAGATTTTAGAGAATATGGGGAATTGCCCAATCCCTTTTGTTTTACCTTAATCCTACAAGGAAAATATTGTTATTTCAAGGTTTTGTGAAAAACTGAAAACTATTTTATTTCGAAGAAACTAATTTTATTGTTGTTAATAGAAATCCCATGATACGGGTGTATTCACATCTAAAATAACGGCAAACTCCTTTTTCTTCAACAGTTTAGAAACACATCAACTTATCGATAAAACAATAAATTTAAAAAAGCATACGATATATGAATCAATACGTTAACAGACTAAACAGAAGAAAAACATATTCTAATTAATAAAAATCAAACCGTTAATGATAAAAATAATTTACAAAAAATGATACTTATTGAACTATTGTTCATTATCTTTGCAGTGAACATTAGCTTAAAATCATCATTATGTGCCCAAGAATTCAAAGAATCCGAAAAATAGTCAGTCCACCAATAATTAAGGGATTAATGCCTTATGGCAAGGTAAATTCAGGACAAGACAAAGGTCAGGTTCACCTATTATTTGAGGAATACGAATCGTTGCGATTGTGTGATTATGAAATGAAGAATCATTTGGAAGCAGCCATCATTATGAATGTATCTAGGCCAACTTTCACTCGAATTTACGCTCGAGCTCGGCAAAAAATTGCTCAATCGCTGGTAGAAGGCAGAGAGCTAATTATTGATGGTGGTAAAGTATATTTTGACAGCAGTTGGTATCATTGCGAAAACTGTCAATCTGATTTTACCAATCCTCAAAAAGAGAAAGCGCTCACAGAGTGTCCATTATGCAAAAGCGCACATATTGAGGAGTATTTTGATTCAAATATGCAGCCCGAAATTGAGAATAATCAAGATATATGCATTTGTACAAAATGTGGAAATCAGCTAAAGCATCAAAAAGGAAAGCGATGCAAAGACCATTTCTGTCCAAAATGCAACAGTACCATGATTCGCAAACAAAAATAATAAAGAGAAATGAAAATAGCAATCACATCAGCTGGAAATTCGATTAAAGAGTTAGTAGACAAACGATTTGCACGTTGTAATTACTTTACAATTTACGATACAGAGAATAAATCGATGGAAATTATCCCGAATATAAATAAAGAAGAAATTGACAAAGTAGGATTTCATGCCGTGGAGTTACTTGTGTCGAAAAAGGTAGAGAAAATTATTTCGGGAAATTTTGGCGAAAAAGCAAAATCATCGTTAGATTCTAATAAAATTCAGATGATTGTTATAAAAGGAGAAAAAACGATAGAACAAGTAATTCGATTAATTGATAATAATTAGTATAAATGAATGTGTTAGTATAAAGAAAATATCAAGTTTGAGGCGCGAAAAAGTTGAAGTTTTCTTTTAAACACAAATAAAAAAAAAAGGAGACTATTATGCCAGGATTAAATCAAACAGGTCCAATGGGACAAGGAGCTATGATGGGTCGTAAAATGGGAAGATGCACTAATTTTGGAGCAAACCTCGGAAACAACCCAACCAGAAACAACAAAATCAACACACAACAACCGTCAGAAGAGCTAAATCAAAACAGATTACGTTTTGGTGGACAAGGAATGGGAAGAGGCAATGGCTTTGGAGCAAACCTCGGAAACAACCCAACCATAAACGACGAAATCAACACACAACAACCTGCAGAAGAGCAGAATCGAAACAGCTCTTATTTTGGTGGACAAGGAATGGGAAGAGGAAAAGGAATGGGAATGGGAAGAGGAATGAGACACCAAAATGGACGCAGAGGCTTTTCGCAAGGACAAATACTGTAATAAACAAGTTTAATAAAACAAAAATCATAAAAATAAAAAAAAATGGACAAAAAAATTGCAATTCCTATGGTAGATGGTCTTTTAAGTGAACACTTTGGACACTGTCAGTATTTTAGTATCATCACAGTAAAAGACAACAAAATAGGAGAAGTTGAAGAGATCACACCTCCCGAACATGCACCTGGCGTATATCCAGCTTTTGTGGCTAAGTTTGGCGTAACCGATGTAATTGGCGGAGGCATGGGACCTCAAGCAGTAAATCTATTTATGGCTCAAGGAATTAATGTATTTGTGGGTGCACCTGTAAAAACAGCAAATGAGTTAGTCGTTGACTTTTTGGCAAACAAATTAGATTTAACCGCCAACTACTGTAGTCACGACGAGAATCACGTTTGCGACGATGACCATGGGCACAAACACTAATACTCCTAAATTGGTGGATTCGCGTTGCAGTAAATGTTTTAGCAATGTCTATCGCCGATTACATGAAAAATTTAATGTTCAGCAATCGATTCAACAAGATTTTGAAATCTACCTTCAGAAGACGATAAAAGAGAATCCTCTTCTTTCTAGTCCGGAGGTACAACGATTGTTGAACATTAAGTTTAATGAAGTAGTAGGAAATCAAGACCCTTTTGCTGCGGAAAAAGAGCTTAGCAATCAGTTGGCACTTGAACTATACAAAGAGTGGAAACCCAAAGTGATTTTGGCAAAAAATCCGTTTGATTTAGCTTTAAGACTTACAATTGCTGGAAATATCATGGATTATGGCGTTGCAAATTCTTTTAATGTGAACGAAACTTTTCAGAAAGTGCTCACAGCTGATTTTGCAATAGACCACTCCAAAAATTTACAAAAAGCAATTGCGAGGGCGGAAAAAATCCTCTACTTGGGGGATAATGCGGGTGAAATTGTTTTTGACAAACTATTTATAGAAACCATAAACCATCCGAACATTACTTTTGCTGTGAGAGGTGGGCGAATTCTGAATGATGCGACCCTCGAAGATGCTGATAAAATAGGGATGAAAGAGGTCGCAAAATTAATATCAAACGGATACAATGCCCCATCCACCGTTTTGGAAAAGTGCAGCAACGAGTTTTTAGAAATTTACAAAAATGCTGATTTAATAATTTCAAAGGGGCAAGGAAATTTAGAAGGACTAATAAACGAACCCGATTCCAGAACATTTTTTCTACTGATGGCAAAATGTGATGTAATTGCAGAATCATTAAAGGTTCAAAAAGGTAGTTTTATAGTCGCTCAATTAAAAAATTAAATTAATGACTCTGATATTCATCATTATTTCAGCCATTATAGCCAACATGGGAAGTGTTGTAATTGCTGGGAGTTTGTTTTTCTTCAAAACAAAAAACTTAGAGAAAATAGCCACCAACCTCAGCTACTTAGCCGGTGGTGTATTATTAGGAGCAGCATTTTTGGGAATGTTGCCCAAAGCCATCGAACAATTAGCAGCTTCACAGGTGTTGCAAACAGTATTGGTTGGACTGATGTTTTTCTTTCTTTTAGAAAAATTTATCCTTTGGCGAATGTGTAGCGACAAAGATTGCGAACGCCACTCTCAGGCCACTGTTCCACTAATTTTAATTGGAGGTGGATTTCATAACATCATCGATGGAGTTGTCATTGGAGCAGCTTTCTTAACGTCCAAAGAACTCGGAATATTTGTGGCTGTTTCTGTTTTTTCGCACGAAGTACCCAAAAAATTCGGAGAATTTGGCGTGATGCTTCACCATGGATTTTCCAAAACTAAAACGTTCTTTTTAAGCCTATTAGCAGCAAGTATGAGTTTAATTGGAGGTTCAGTGACCTACTTTGCGTTAGACGATACAAAAACGTTATTGCCTTATGTATTGGCATTTTCGGCAGCTGGGTTTATTTATGTCTCTTTAGCCGATTTAATACCAGAAATGCACAAAAAAACAGGACTTAAAAACTCAATCACTCAATTTATTCTAATCATCGTTGGGATTGGGATTATGTACTCATTGTTAAATCACAATTAGAGATCATTGCAAAAGTCCAATCTCTGCATACGTAAAAGGGATTTTAAAAAACTATGTTATTACTACATTGTAATACACAAAAAAAACAATTAAAATGATAAAAATTGCCATTGCAAGCGGAAAAGGAGGCACAGGAAAAACACTGTTGTCAACCAATTTGGCATCGCTAATCGGAAAAAGACAAAAAATTGTTTTAGTCGATTTAGATGTCGAAGAACCCAACGACTTATTGTTTTTAGATGGGGTAGAAACCAGAAAAACCGAACAATTTAAGATGATTCCTACCTGGGACAAAAGCACCTGCACTTTGTGTGGAGAATGCTCAACCAATTGCAAGTTTCATGCAGTGGTAAAATTGGGCGAATACATTGCCGTTTTCGACAACCTTTGTCACAGCTGTTATGCTTGCTCCGAATTGTGCCCCACGCAATCGCTTCCGATGAAACAGCACAAAATGGGAGAAATTACAGAGTTTAAAAATTCTGATTTTAAATTTGTAGAAAGTCGTTTGATTGTGGGTGAAGAGATGGCTGTTCCTCTGATAAACAACACACATAAATGGGTAGATAAATATTATTCGGATGAAGATGTGCAACTTTTTGATTCTCCTCCCGGGACCTCTTGTCCAGTGATTGCCACGACCGAAAAAGTAGATTTTGTGATATTAGTAACGGAGCCTACTCCATTTGGTCTCAACGATTTAATATTAGCGGTGGAGACAATGCAAAAGTTAAACAAACCGATTGGGGTGGTGATAAATCGTTACGGAGTTGGCAACGATGAAGTGGAACTTTATTGTGTAAAAAACAGCATTCCCATCATGGCAAAAATACCATACAGTCGCGAAATAGCTCATTATTACTCAAAGGGCGAGCTCGCTTATATGCATGTGCCTATGTTAAAAGACTCGCTGAACGAAATAATTGATTTTCTACTCGAATATAAAACAAAATTATGAAAGAAATAGTTGTACTATCTGGAAAAGGGGGAACAGGAAAAACCTCCATTACCGCCTCATTGGCTGTATTAGCAGGCAATAGCGCAATTATTGCCGATTGCGATGTAGACGCTGCCAACATGCATCTATTGCTAACTCCTGATTTTGCCAAAGGTAGCATTTTCTACAGCGGAGAACTCGCAGAAATAGACCAATCTATGTGTACTCGTTGTGGTTTGTGTCAGAGTATTTGTCGATTTGATGCCATTCCATTCAATAACAATCAATACACGATTAATCCATTTGCATGTGAAGGTTGTGGATATTGTGAAAAAATATGTCCCGAAAAGGCAATCACCCTGCAAGAGCGAATTTCGGGGAGTTTATATGTTTCTACCACAAGAGTTGGAAACACATTGGTTCATGCCAGACTAGATATTGGAGCAGAAAATTCTGGAAAATTAGTAGCGCAAGTAAAAAATGAAGCAAAGCGCCTTTCCAAAGAGTTTTCCACACAATATATTCTAGTGGATGGCTCTCCCGGAATTGGATGTCCTGTGGCCTCGTCGCTTGCAGGAGCAAACTATGTATTATTGGTCGTAGAACCTTCGGTATCGGGTGTTCACGACATGAAACGATTGATAGAACTGCTCGAAAAATTTAAAATATCGATGGGATGTGTGATCAACAAACATGATATAAATCCACAGAAAACAGACGAAATTATAGAATATCTAAAAAGCAGACAAATTACTCATCTTGCAAATATTCCTTTTGATCCAGCTTTTACAAAAGCAATGACAGAGGTAAAAACAATGGTGGAGATAGACTCCCCTATCAAAGGGATTATCACCCAGTTATGGGAGAGCATTAAAAAAGAATTAAATTAACCTTTTAAATAAAAATTATTATGAAAATTGCATTTACATCAACCGGAACAACTTGGGATTCAATCATGGATTCAAGATTTGGAAGAACTGAATTTATCGTTGTTTACAACGAAGAGACAAAAGAATTAACCTCTTTTGATAATAGCGCTGTTAAAGACGAAGCACACGGCGCGGGAACTGCTACCTCACAAAAAATATACGAAATTAGTCCCGATGTACTTATTACTGGAAATGGTCCTGGCGAAACAGCTTCAAAAGCATTAAAGCAACTAAATATGAAGATTTTTGCCGATGCACACGAAATTACCGTAAAAGAGGCTTATGAAAAATACAAAAACAACGAACTGAAAGAGTTGTAATCTTTGAAGTAATTGTTTTTTTAAATTCTTCGGCTGGCTCAGGATGACACCAGTTATGGTCTTATCAAATAGTAATGAATTATTCACAATTTGTTGATTCAAAATCGAACAATTAAGCAGAGTTGATGTTATAATTAAAGAAAATCTTAAAAAACAAAATATTATGCAAGAACAAATTTATTCAATGCCACGCATTGGCGACAAAGCACCTGAATTTAAAGCCGTTACTACTCAAGGCGAAATCAATTTTCCAGCAGATTACAAAGGAAGTTGGGTTATTTTATTTAGTCATCCTGCAGATTTTACTCCCGTTTGTACTTCGGAGTTTATGACGTTTGCAAGCATGGAAAAACAATTCAACGATGCCAACTGTAAACTAGTTGGACTTTCTGTAGATGGCCTTTACAGCCACATTGCTTGGCTACGTACCATCAAGGACAAAATCGAATACAAAGGAATGAAAAACGTAGAAGTTACATTCCCATTGATTGAGGACATCACCATGGAAGTAGCTCAAAAATATGGTATGATGATGCCAGGCGAAAGCAACACAAAAGCTGTTCGTGCGGTATTTGTAATCGATCCAAATGGAATTGTAAGAACTATCATCTATTATCCTCTAAGTTTAGGTCGTAACTTCGACGAGTTGTACAGAGTGATCTTAGCGCTTAAAACTGCTGACGAATTTTCAATTGCTACTCCAGCGGACTGGCGTCCAGGTGATGAAGTAATTGTTCCTACTGCAGGCTCATGTGGCGTTGCCAAAGAACGTATGGAATCAAAAGATCCAAACACAACTTGCTACGACTGGTTCTTCTGCACCAAAAAATTAAGCAGAGAAGAAGTGCTCGCAAAAATTATTAAAAAATAGGTTTATTTTCTTTGAATAGTAAAAGAGAGGTCTAACATTCGTTTAGACCTCTCTTTTTTTTGTCAGCAAAAGCATTGGGGTGACTCAAAAACTAACTCCGACAATATTTCACTATAAAATTGCGTACTTTTGTCAAAAAAAACAAACTTATCTACGTCGATGATTAAAAAACATATTCCAAATACAATTACAGGATTCAATCTTGTTTCGGGATGCATCTCGATTGTATTATCCTTCTCGCACCAATACGAGTGGGCAATTGCAGCCATCATCATTGCCGCAATTTTTGATTTCTTTGATGGATTTGCCGCCAGAATTCTCAATGTAATGTCACCCATTGGTAAAGAGATGGACTCGTTGGCAGATGTGGTTTCGTTTGGAGTATCTCCGGCGATGATCCTATTTTGTTACATGACCGAATTAACAACCAAACAAAACTTGAGCGGATGGGTAACTTTTTTACCTTATCTAATTTTCATTGTCCCCATGTTTTCCGCCCTCCGATTGGCAAAATTCAACCTCGATACTCGTCAAACTACCTCCTTTTTGGGACTTCCAACTCCTGCAAATGCACTCTTTTTGAGCACTCTTGTCCTACTCCCTCAAGAGTGGATTTTTATTCATAATGTATACTTTCTATTAATTATTTCGGCAATTACTTCGTGGATGTTGGTCTCCGAAATACCACTTTTTGCGTTGAAGTTTAAAAACTTTTCGTGGAAAGATAATTCTGAAAAATTCATCTTCGTCATAGGAATTATCCCTCTTGCAATCATCTTTAACTACAAAGCAATTCCATTCATTATTTTATGGTATGTCTGCCTCTCTATAGGCATGAATATAAGTTTGCATTGCAAAAAATCATCGAAATAACACCTCTTGGAAATCACAAAAATAATTACAAAACATGAGTCAGATATTTTTAGAAGGAATGGAGTTTTACGCCTATCACGGCTGTTTTAAAGAAGAGCAACTGATTGGCACTTGGTTTAACGTAGAAGCCGTTTTATGGGGAGATTTTGAGAAAGCTGCTCAAACCGACAATTTAGAAGCTACCGTTAACTACTTAAGCGTATATCGCACCATTAAAGCAGAGATGGAAATTCCAACAAAACTTTTAGAGACGGTCGTGGTGCGTATTTTAGACCAAATTTTGGCTACCTATCCCCTGGTAGAAAAAGTGGAAGTGAAATTATCTAAACAAAACCCTCCGTTGGGTGGAAAATTAAAATGCGTAAGTGTCTTAATGTCAAAAAGCAGATAACAACATGACGAAGCAGTGCCCTAAATGCGGAAAATCCTTTGAATGCACCCACAACAAAAACTGTTGGTGTATGACCATAAAACTCAGCGAAACCACCATTAATCAGTTAAAAGAAGAGTATCCAGACTGCCTTTGCAAAGAGTGTTTGGAAGAATTTGAAGCAAATTCATCAAAAAATTTGGCAAAATAGAAAAAATATAGTAATTTTGCACTTCCAATGGTCCTGTAGCCGAGTGGTTAGGCACCGGTCTGCAAAACCGTCTACAGCGGTTCGAATCCGCTCGGGACCTCAAAAAAAAGCTGTCGTTTTACGATGGCTTTTTTTTTTGTTAGTTGAGTAAGCTGATTTAAACTTATTCAAAACTGTCATATTAAGACTTTATCCAATTTTTTTGGGAATAAAGGGTTAATGACAGTGGGAAAACCTGCCAATATTTGCAACTAAATAAACACAGTGTAGACGTGTTTTTTTACGGTCATACTGAGCCTGTCGAAGTATACATAGTATAAACTTACGAAGTCCTTCCCTTCGATGCCTCAGGGCAGGCTGGCTCAGGATGACCAGAAAAGTAGAAAAAGCAAAAATAGCCTTATGATTTTTTTAATACAGAGAAATAAATCACTTCGAAGATTTTTCTTTTTTAGTGTCACTTTTGTCTTGACATCCCACCATGCGGGATAAACTCCAGTAACTCTTTTCAAGTCCCGTAGGCGATGCAGTGAGCCTGGTCGAACTGGACGTAATGTCGGTAAAAAAAAATTCTAAAATTATAAATAAGTGCCGTAGGTACGAAACCTAATAACTAAAAAAGGAAAACAACATTACTTCGAAAAATTTTCTTTTTGATTAATACTTTTGCCTTGATGCAAAAGTATTCAAAAAATCAAGAAGGAGCGAATGCAAGTTTTTGGGAAATTTCAAATGCAATAAGCAATTCTTTAGCAAGGTAGGCTAATATGAAGTCTTTGTTGTTTTCTAAAAGATTATTGTTTTCTCCTAGACTTAAAATTAGGAAGTAAACGCCCTTGCTGAATTGCTAATTGTATTTGAAAACTATTGTTTTTAAGGGCTCGCTCGCTCCTTCAGATCCCACGCGCAGAGGATTGAGCGATTTTTGAAGATTTAGGGCTACGCAGTGATGGCTTCGCGGTTTTTTTTTTACTCAGAAGGTTTTTTTATTTCCTAAATCAAAGATTAAGGTTAGTCGAACCTTGAAGAAAAGACTAATCCAAGGTTTTATGCCCAGATTTTACCAAAAATCCATAATCGTTTATTTATGAGGTAGTTATGTAATTCTGTCATTGGTAGATTTCATCCAAAAAAATTTGGAAATGAAGGGTAATGACAGTGAGGAAACTTATTGATATTCTAAACTTAAAATATTGAAAATTAACGATTTAATGAATGTCATACTGTCACGATAGCTATCGTGATTATCGAAGTATTATAGAAAGAGCTTTATGAAAGCACTTTTTGAAGCCCTTCGATTAACTCAGGAAGACCAGAAAAGATGTAATATTCTAATTCTGTCATTAGTAGCCTGCCAAAGTAAAGTGAAAGCATTCGAAAAGTTCTTTATGAAATCCTTCCCTTCGATGCCTTAGGGCAGGCTATCTCAGGATGACTTAGAAATGAAAATAAATCACAAATTGATTAAGTTGAATTAAATCAACGTCAGCAATTTTTCCAGTCCTTCTAAGTCTGCTTTTGAAAAAGAGGCTAACTCCTTGCTGTCGACGTCTAATATTCCAATTATTTCTTGGTTTCTAATCAGCGGAATGACAACTTCCGATTGGGAGCGGCTATCGCAGGCGATGTGTCCAGGAAATTCGTGCACATTATCTACTAAAAGTGGGGATTTTTGATTTACACCCGCCCAACACACACCGCAATTTTCTTTCAATACCATGCAAGCAAGCGATCCCTGATACGGTCCCACTGTGAGCACTCCATCATCCAAGAGATAAAAACCTGTCCAAAAAAAGTAATCAAACTTTTGATGAAGAACCGCAACCATGGTCGACATACGAGCGATGGGGTTTTTTGTTTTCACAAAAAGATCTTGAAGTTGATTAAAAATGCGTTGGTAACGCTCACTTTTTTGCAATTCGGAAAGATGACTTGTTCTTTTCTCCATAAGAAATAAAGATTAGGATTGATTTGAATATTGATTGTGAATGCAAACTTACTTTATTTTTGTGATTCCACGAATGGGTGAATTAAAAAAGGAGTAAAAAATCGTATCTTTGTCCGATAAACATCATTCAAAAAAAGTATGTCGAAAAATATATTATTTAAAAAATATCTCCTTGTCCCATTAATTTTAGGAATGTTTTTGTTCACTTCCTGTAGAAGCAAAGAGTGTAAAGAGAATCGCAAAATTCGCATCAATGCTATGATTACAGCACTCACCCATACTTACACCGACCAAGAGGCCATCAGAGAATATTCCGAAAAATCGATTGATGCTATCATCGATAAGTATGGCTGTGAAAGTTTAAAAAAGCCAAACTTACCCATCGACCAACAAAAAGAGCTGCTCAAACAAATTGAGGATGAGAACAGCGACTTGATCGATCGACTGGAAAAAAGCAAAAGATAATGAAATTGAAAAAAATCTCAATTCTGGCACCCGCCCGCTCACTCGAAGGAGGAATGGTTGCCATAAACCACGGTGCCGACGAAATATATATTGGCGCTCCGAAGTTTGGTGCCAGGCAATCTGCGGGCAACTCCATCGAAGATATTGCGGAACTCATAAAGTACGCACACAAATTTAATGTCAAAGTATTTGTCGCCTTAAATACGTTGCTCTACGACCGAGAATTAGAAGAAGTGCAGCAACTAATAAACACGATTTACACCATAGGTGCGGATGCGATTATTATACAAGACCTTGGAATACTGGAGTTGGATCTGCCGCCAATTCCGCTACATGCAAGCACTCAACTCAATAATGTAGCTGTAAACCACATTCAATTTTTGGGAAAAGTTGGGTTTTCGAGAATCATTCTGGCGAGAGAGCTTTCCATCGATCAAATTAAAGAGATTCGAAAACAGACAACCGTAGATTTAGAATCATTTATTCACGGATCGCTGTGCGTCAGTTATAGCGGCCAATGTTACCTGAGTCACTCTATTGGCAACCGAAGTGCAAATCGCGGAGAGTGTGCCCAACCTTGCCGTTTGAGTTACGATTTAACCGATGAAAATGACAACCTATTGGTCGAGCAAAAACATCTGTTGTCTCTCCGAGATTTAAACCATTCTAAATCTATTCCTCAACTGATTGATGCGGGAATTACTTCGTTGAAAATTGAAGGAAGACTCAAGGACAATGAATATGTGGCCAATGTGGTAAGTCATTACCGGAACATAGTGGATGAATATATTGCTTTAAATCCTGAATACACGAGATCTTCTCATGGAAAATCGCACAGTTTATTCACACCCGATATCGACAAAACATTTAATCGCCAATACAGTTCCTATTTTATAAATGGCCGCACCGAAGAGGATATTACGGCTCACAACAGTCCTAAATCGTTGGGGAAAAAACTGGGCACAATTACCAAAATCACCTCTTTGTATGCCGAAATAGACACCCAAGAAGTACTTCGAAATGGCGATGGAATCTGCTTTTTTACAAACGATGGATCTTTGCGTGGCGCATACATAAACTCTGTAAATGGAAATCAGATTTCAATTTCTAACGATGCTGAATGGAAAGTGGGTGATGTTTTATTCCGAAACTTAGATGTGGCTTTCGAAAAGCAGATGCAATACGAAAAGACGAAAAGGAAAATCTCGTGCGAAATGTTCTTAGAAAAAGAGGACGATTTTTTCCAAATTAAAGCAGTGGCAGATAATGGATTATCCACTTCGTATAAAATTACAGAATTTGAATTGGCCAGCAATCTGGAAAGAGCAAACGCACAATTTGAGCAACAGTTAAGCAAATCTGGAGACTCGATGTTTGAAGTCACCAAGGTAATCATTCACACCGACACGCTCCCATTTATACCCGTTTCCAAAATAAATGAAATTCGCAGAACTTTATTGACGGATTTGGAGGAATTAATTGGCAAAAACTATCAACGTGAAGAAGTTCCATTTGCAAAAACAACCGAAAAATATCCAGAGACAGAAATCGATTATCAAGGAAATATTTCCAACGATTTATCCAAACAGTTCTTCGAACGTCATGGCTCAAAACTCAAAAGATGGTCGCCCGAAAAGTGGGGCTACAAAGGAGACGAGGCGCTGATGACCACCAAATATTGTTTGAAATACAATATGGGTTGGTGCAAAGTCCATCAGAATCCAACGGGAGACATTCCGAAAGAACTCTATATCTCGCATCAAAATCAAAAATTTAAGTTAGAATTTGATTGTAAAAAATGTGTGATGTTGGTGGTAAAAGTAGATGAATTATCGTAAGAAAAACGAATATTAAAATCTACAATCAACAAAAAAGGTCTATTTTTGTAGAAAGCTTGAGTTCCCAGAACTCTCACAAATAAAAGAATAACAGAATGAACAAACATTGGGTTATCCCAGATATACATGGTTGCGAAAAGACGCTCATTGCTTTGGTTGAAAACAAAATCAAACCAGATCCATCGGATGTGCTTATTTTTATTGGCGATTATGTAGATCGGGGACCAAATTCCAAAGGAGTCATCGATTACATTATAAAGCTCAAGGAGAAAGGGGTTCAAACATTCTGTCTGTTAGGAAACCACGAAGAGGCAATGCTTAGGGCTTATATGAAAGAGTTGAAAAATAAAAAGAAGTTTTCGCTCTTCCCAAAAAAGAATAAACCACTTAAATTTTGGCTGGGAATAGGCGGAGATACAACCTTGTCGAGTTTTGGAGTTAAAAAAATCAGCCAAATTGATGAAAAGTATTTCGATTGGATTACAAACCTAGAATATTATTACCTCACCGAAAAATTTGTCGTAGTTCATGCGGGTTTAAACTTCAACATCGACGATCCGTTTTCAGATACAGAAGCGATGACCAAAATCCGAGATTTTCAGGTAGATTATTCCAAATCGGGCAACCGAAAAATCATACATGGGCATGTGCAACTTAGCTTAGATTTTATCAAATCCACCATCAAAGACGAAAATTCAACATTTATTGGTCTTGACAATGGATGTATTCACAGAAAAAGAATTGGAATGGGCAATTTAATTGCATTGGAAATAAACACCATGCAACTAGAAATACAACCCAATATCGACACCATTTAAATCAATATTTCTCAAAACTTAAATTTTGGGAAGAGATTCCTTTTTCTCAATGGCTCTAAAATGTTGTGATGGAGGTGGATCTACATAAAATGCAACTCGAACAATATAAGCCACATTATCCCAAGTCCAACTATATCCCCATTCGGCTTTCCAACAAGGATATTTCTTGTATAAATAAGCAATTCTAATGTTTACAAAAAAGAATAATATCAAGATTGCACTGATAATTATGGCTCTTATATTTGCAAAAAAAGCATGGAAGAAAAAAGCAATTGGAATGGTAAACAATGGAAAATATTCGATGAAAGCGCGGTGTCCAAAACTACAATCGAATGTAGGAATCCACCAGCTTGAATTTAAATAAATGATGAGTAAAAAAATCACAGATATGCCAATTGCGGTAGATAGTTTCTTTCTTTTTGCCATCACAAATAAACCTGGGATAATAAGTAATAAGAGGGGTGAATAGGTAAACAAACCTGCTACATTTCCAAACAATACATCGCCAATATGAGGACTGGCTAAGAATTTGAATGTTTCGTCTGAATATGAATAATATAAAAAATATCCCGTTTGAATTTTCCAATAGATCAACTGTGGAACCCAGGCTAGAAAAGCAATTACTATTGACAAATAAGTATAGGGTTGCCTCATAAAAAACAAAATCCTGTTGCCAATCTCTTTCATCGATTCTAAACCGAGCATAAAAGGAAAAATGGCAATAAGGATATTGGTAGGTCTAATTAGTACGGCTAAACCAATAGCAATGCCCATTTGCAAACTATTTTTCCAATTTGGCTTTTCGATAAAATAGTGCAATGCCCATATAAACCAAGATATAACAAAAAAAGAATAGGCATGAGACATCCCCGATTCGCCGATGGTATAATAATATATATGACTGTCCGTAATCAATACCAAGTATTTTTTATTGAAGCCAAAATCAACCTGTCCGTTAATTTGTCCCCAAAATAACGTCGGTTAAATTTGTAACAGAATTCATCTAAGTAGTTTTGGACATACTTATCATTAAT
>JBBRGJ010000019.1:0-32416 GCA_038240835.1 Bacteroidales bacterium
TTACACATATTTATGGAGTAACGGCGCTACTTCTCAGGATTTAACCAATATTGCTGCTGGAACTTATTCCGTGACTGCAACCGATGCAAATAGTTGTACAGCAACTGCTTCTGTTGTAATCTCACAACCAACTGCACCACTCAATATATTGATGTCTCAATCGCCAACTACTTGTGATTTAAACAACGGATCTGCAAGTGTAATTGCATCTGGTGGAACACCAAGTTACAGCTACAATTGGTCGTTGAATAATACAGGATCAGCAAGTACTGGAATCACTCAATTAATTGGAGGAACTTATTCTGTTACAGTAACCGATGCAAATGGTTGTTCTGTTGGAAGTTCCATTGATGTGGGAAGAATTATTCCTATTCAAATATCCATTCAAGGGGTTGTAAATGAGAGTTGCTCTGCTCAAAACGGACGTGTTTCTGTTGAGGTCATCCAAGGCACATCTCCATATCATTTTGAATGGAACTCTAATCCTACATGGAATTCAAGTACTCTTGTTAATGTTGGAAGTGGTAACTATTTAGTCATTGCAACGGATGCAAACGGTTGTAAAGATACAGCAGTTGCAACCATTCAAAACCATCTAGCACAAGTAGTTACCATCGATTCCATTCTGCCCGCGCATTGTAGTCATTTCGATGGTTGCGTATTTATCGGTGTAGTAGGAGGTAGTGGAACTTACCAATATCAATGGAACACCAGTCCCGTAAGAACAAATGCCATTGAATGTAATTTGAGATCTGGTTATTATGTAATTACTGTTTCGGATGGAGTTTGTGATGTGATAAAAAATGCTTATGTTCCAGATATTGCTGGCCCAAAAGCAGATTTGACGGTAAACAAAAGAAGTGCAACTTCTTATGAAGCTACATTTAATTTTACCAATCTATCACAGAATTATACAACATGCATTTGGGATTTTGGCGACAATACCACTTCCACTGAAATCAATCCAATTCACACTTATTACGCTTCTGGGACTTATCGTGTGACATTAACCGTGATTGACAACTTTGGATGTAGAGATTTTGCTTACATAGATGTTGTCGTAACCACCGAACTCATTGTTTGGATTCCCAATGCTTTTACCCCAAATTCGGATCAACTAAATGAGAATTTCGGTCCTGTAGCCACTGGTTTTAGCAGAGAAGGTTATGAATTTAGAATATTTGATCGCTGGGGACAACAAGTATTTAGCAGTTTTAATTACGATCAACGTTGGGATGGATCTATTCATGGAAAAAGTCTTCCTAGTGCTTACGTCTTTTCGTGGACGTTGATTATCTGTGATCTAAATGGTAAAAAATACAAATTCAAAGGAAGCGTAACTGCCTTAGGAAGAGATTATCATGATTTTTAAGACCAATATTAAAATCTGATCTTTTGCCTGACAATTAATTCACAAAAAGGATGACTCTGTTTGAATAATCGGCAATTTAATAAGCGACCGTTGCAAAACTCCAAACACTCTGTTATAGAGCTTTTGTAACGGTCTCTTGTTTTAAAATTGAAGATAATGTTTGCGTATTAATTGTAAATTTTCTCTGCTTTTTTGCATTTTAGGAGAACGTTTTGTATATTTGTACTCATTAGCAAAGTCTGATTTATAGAATCATTGTTGTATAATAAAGTGATGAAAAATAGTGAAAGCGCCAAACTTCGAGCTAAATAATAGACAACGAGAATTGAGTTTTTTATATTTTAAGGCTAAATAAGCATCAAAATATTGGATATAAGGGACTAAATAATAAATATACGATTATGAAAGAAGATAATTACAGCTTTAAATGGAGTGATATTGGGGATGTTCAAATTGGCAGACCAAATTTAGGCTCAAATACCAATGTAGCCGTATATCGACTGATGCAATACACCATGAGGAGTGTGTTAAACAAGGAGTATGGAGCCAAAAAAGCAGCAGAATTGTTTTACAACTCCGGATACATTGCAGGCAAGGAATTTTGCAGTAATCTATTGGATGTAAAATTAGAGTTTTATGATTTTATTTCTCAATTTCAAAATGTTTTAAAAGAGTTAAATGTGGGCATTCTTAGAATTGAAAAGTCTGATTTGAAAAAAATGAATTTTACGTTTACAGTTGCCGAAGATCTTGATTGCAGTGGGTTACCGATTACCGATGAAACTGTATGCGATTATGATGAAGGATTTATAACTGGAGTTTTTTACGAATATACAAAACAGAATTTCACCGTTAAAGAGATAGATTGTTGGTCATCTGGAGATAGAATTTGTCGTTTCACTGTAAAATCTGAGGAATGAATGTAGATGAATTATCTGGGTTTTATACAGATCAGATTAATCAGTTATTAGAATTTGGAAAGGTTGATAATTCAGCTCTTGCAATGCAGGATTCTATTAATCAAATAGAAAATAAGGAGACTCGAAGTTTATTTCTAGCGGTTAGAGAATTGTTGGCAAAAACAAATGAAGCGAATAGTTTTATTGATGGTTTGTCAAAGGGGCAACTTGATGTGGAAGTCCCAAGGCATAATTTATTGATTTCCCCCTTTAAGCAACTCCATGCTAATTTATCACACCTTGTTTGGCAGGTGCAACGTATATCTGAAGGCGATTTAAATCAAGAAATTGATTTTCTGGGTGATTTTTCTCTCTATTTCAATAAATTAATTCATTTTCTTAAAGAAAAAGAACGATTTGAGGCTGAATTAAAAATCAGTGAAGCAAAATACCGACTTTTAGCAGAAAATATTACCGATGTAATTTGGGTTTTTAATTTAACTCAAAATAAATATTCCTACATCAGTTCCACCATCATTAATTTAACTGGATTTACGGTGGAAGAAGCAATGTTGCAAAAATTTGAAGATAGTCTATCACCAGAATCATTCGAATATGTGATGCAGACTTTAACTAATTCAGTTAAAACTTTTTTGGCAAATCCTACTCAAAAAGTGGCTAGTTACGATGAAATTCAGCAAATTTGCAAAGACGGCAGATATATTTGGATTGAAACAGTAACAAGGCTTCAATTTTCACCAACAGGAGATGTCGAAATTTTTGCGGTTTCGAGGAATATCGAGAAGCGTAAACAAGCAGAATTGCAATTGATTGAATATACTAAAGAGTTAGACCAATTAAATGCGGATAAAGATCGATTTATGCAAATTCTTGCACACGATTTACGTAATCCATTTAACGCTTTATTGGGCTTTACCGATTTGCTTTTGTCAAATTTAAGGGAATTTGATTATGATGATATTGAAATGCAAATAACACTTGTAAATCAAACCGCACGTAACACTTTTAACCTATTGAACGATCTGCTTCTTTGGTCTCAATCGCAGTCAGGCAAATTGCCATTTAATCCCCAAAAAATCGATTTTAAAGAGCATTGTGATGAATTAGTCAAAACAAAAAAAAAACAATTATTTGCAAAAAACATATCCATAGAGTGTTCAGAAGTAGAAAATGTGTTTTTGCTTTCTGACGAAAATATGCTTAAAACAATTTTGCGTAATTTAGTTTCCAATGCAATAAAATTTACTCATAAAAATGGTCATATTATTATTCGCGCAGAACGAGATCAGGATAAAGTAATTATTTCAGTGGTTGATAACGGGGTCGGAATTAGTTTTGAGAACCAAACAAAACTTTTTGATTTGAAAACCATTTACACTTCGCATGGAACAGAAAACGAAATAGGAACTGGCTTAGGATTATTACTTTGCAAAGAATTTGCAGAAAAACATGGGGGTATTATTTGGGTGGAAAGCGAATTGGGAAAAGGCAGCAGTTTTAAATTTTCAATTCCTATTTTCATCGATGATACTTCGATTTTTTCAATGTAATTACGATGACCGATTAATTACGACCTTTTCCACAACCACATTTAAGAATGATGAACATTAAAATAGAGATTATATTATTAGTTTTATCTGTATTGTTTTTTCTGAGCATTTTGGCAGGAAAGGCTAGTTCTAGATTTGGCGTTCCGGCATTGCTTTTATTTTTAGCTGTTGGAATGTTGTGTGGCACCGATGGAATAGGAATTGAATTTCAGAATTTTCAAGTTGCACAAAATATCGGAACCATTGCACTTTGTATCATTCTTTTTTCAGGGGGAATGGATACCAAAATCTCTGAAATTCGGCCTGTCATGGCAAAAGGGATTTTACTGGCTACGTTGGGTGTCTTTCTAACGGCGCTCATCACAGGTGTGTTAATTTGGTGGATATTTGGAATTACAATGCAAATGGCAGGAGTCGGACTTTTGACTGCGCTTTTGCTGGCTTCCACCATGTCGTCCACCGATTCTGCCTCTGTTTTTTCTATTCTTCGTTCCAAAGGGTTGCGCTTAAAAAACAACCTTCGTCCAATGTTGGAGCTCGAAAGTGGTAGCAATGACCCCATGGCTTATGTGCTCGTGATTACGCTGATAGAAATTGTGAAAATTAACGCTGTTCCCGATTACTGGGAGGCTGGCGGTGCATTGTTGCTGCAACTTGGTATTGGTCTGGCCATCGGTTTTTTAATTGGAAAATTTGCAATCGTAGTGATTAACAAAATTAAAATTGGAAACGACTCATTGTACCCAATTTTAGTATTTACTTTCTGCATATTTATCTTTTCCATTACCTATTTCTTCAACGGAAACGGTTTTCTTGCTGTTTATATCGGTGGATTAGTAATTGGAAATTCAAAATTTGTTCACAAACGCTCTTCCCTCAATTTTTTTGATGGATTAGCATGGATTTTCCAATTAATTATGTTCTTGACATTGGGATTGTTGGTCAATCCACACGAGCTGGTACCCATCATAATCCCCGGCTTAATAGTTAGCTTTCTGATGATTTTTGTTGCACGTCCGCTCACTGTTTTTCTCTGTCTACTTCCATTTTCTAAAATGCCGATCAAAGATAAAACTTATGTTTCGTGGGTTGGACTCAGGGGAGCGGTTCCTATTATTTTTGCCATCATTCCATTGGTGGAGAATGTTCCCCATGCCCGACTTATCTTTAACATTGTCTTTTTCTGTACGTTAGTTTCTTTAGTTGTTCAAGGAACTTCTATCCCTTTAATGGCAAAATGGCTCCATCTCTCTGAAATACCACGTCGGGTAAACAAATTGAAGAATTTTGATATAGATTTCTCTGCGGATATAAAATCGGCTACGTGTGAAATAAAAATTACCGATAAGTTATTGAAGCACGGTCACAAATTAATGAATCTGCCGTTGCCGGATAATACCCTTGCTGTAATGGTAAAACGCGAAGATAAATACTTTGTCCCAACAGGTACAACGGTGTTACATGAAAACGATATACTCTTGATAATCACCGATAACCAACAAGCCATGATGGAGACATATGAGAAGTTAGGAATTGAAATAAAATAAAGAAGGTAACGGGGTGACGAAGTAACGGGGTGACCGCAAAGCGACGAAGGAGGAAAGTGACGGGGTGACGGAGTAACGGAGTGACCGCGAAGCGAGACCGAAAAAAGTGACGAGTAACGGGTAACGAGTGACCGCAAAGCGACGATGCGCATTCGAGTCCAAACAAAGCGATACCAGCGCGAAGCGAGACGAGCTTTGCTCCGTTACCCCGTCACCCCGTTACCCCGTCACCTCTTCAGACGAGCTTCGCTTCGATGCGCAAGCGAGTCCAAATGCGGAGCAGAAATCGCTTTGCGCACCTGGCTACTCGGCTACTCAGCCACTTGGCCACTTTTCCCCTTGTTCTCAAAAACATCAATTTAATCAAAAAAAGTAACTAAATTTGCACTCGAAATAAAAAAGAAACTTAATGGAAAACTTGTTGCGCTATTTCCCTAATCTTACCAAAGAGCAGATTAGACAATTTGAAATGTTACAAGCACTTTATACGGAGTGGAACTCTAAAATAAATGTGATTTCACGAAAAGATATTGATAATTTGTATCAAAATCATGTCATTCATTCGTTGGCAATTGCAAAAGTGATTCAGTTTTCTCCTGGGACAATGATTTTGGATGTTGGTACTGGAGGCGGTTTTCCGGGTGTTCCATTGGCAATTATGTTTCCGTTGGCAAAATTTCATTTGGTCGATTCCATCGGCAAAAAGATAAAAGTAGTAGAAGAGGTTTCCACAGCCATTGGTTTAAAAAACATCAGCTGGC
Source organism: Bacteroidales bacterium (assembly GCA_038240835.1). GTDB lineage: Bacteria > Bacteroidota > Bacteroidia > Bacteroidales > WCHB1-69 > JBAXTE01. The sequence goes on from JBBRGJ010000019.1 coordinate 6,151, forward strand.
AACATGCACGTGCCGAGGATGTGAAAGATGAGTTTGATTTTGTAGTAAGTAGAGCGGTGACTCGTCTTCCTGATTTTTACGAATGGATTAAGGATAAGTTCTCGCCTCTTAATTGTAATAGTCTGAATAACGGTATTTTATATCTAAAAGGTGGAGATTTAACCGAAGAGTTAGCGCCCATCCTAAAATCCATCACACAATATTCACTTTCCGACTGGTTTTCCGAAGATTTTTACTCGGAGAAGAAAGTTGTGTATGTAAATTGTAATAAAAAGAAAGAAAAACCGAATAAAATAAAAGCCCGATTAAAATAATATCGAATTTATTTTTCAACTTTTAATGCATTAAAAACAAACAAGTTAGCTCTTTTTGAGCGCTCAAAAAACACAATAGGTTGATTTTGAGAAACCTCTATACGTCTTTTAGAAGAAATAGATTGAAAAAAAAATTTGGTAGTTTCTAAAAAATAAAGTACGTTTGTTCGCTAAAACTATTTTTTTAATAGAAGATTCAATATTACAATTTAACTTAAACAAAATGACAGAAAAATTAAAACAAACACTTAGAGACTCGAAAGCAGCACGCTGGACAGCTTTAGGAATTGTAGCATTTACCATGTTGTGTGGGTATTACCTCGCAGACGTGATGGCTCCTTTAAAAGGGCTTTTGGAACAACAATTATCATGGAATAGCGAAGATTACGGTTTCTTTACCAGTGCATACGGGTGGTTTAACGTATTTTTATTCTTCCTAATATTTGGTGGTATTATACTCGACAAAATGGGTGTAAGATTTACTGGTTTAATGGCTACTTCAATTATGGTTGTAGGTATTGGTATTAAATATTGGGCGGTTTCTACACATTCTCTAGATGGCATCGTTTGGGATTTGTACTTTTTCTCAACTAAAGCTCAGGTTTTGATGGCAGGTTTAGGCTTTGCAATTTTCGGTGTTGGTATTGAGGTTGTTGGTATTACAGTTTCTAAAATTATTGTAAAATGGTTTAAAGGCAAAGAACTTGCATTAGCAATGGGACTTGAAATGGCAACAGCTCGTATTGGTACAGGTTTAGCTATTGGAACTTCCCTTCCACTTGCAAAATCATTTGGTTCAGTTTCAACTCCTCTTTTATTTGGTCTTGTAATGGCTTGTATTGGATTGTTAGCATTTATCATGTATACTTTCCAAGACAAAAAACTTGATATTTCTAAAGCTGCTTACGATAAAGAAAACAATATCGTAGATGATGAAGAAGCATTTAGTGCTAAAGATATCTGGAAAATTGTCACCAATAAAGGTTGGTGGTATATTGCAATCTTGTGTGTACTTTTCTACTCAGCAGTATTCCCTTTCCTAAAATATGCAACCGATTTAATGATTCAAAAATTTGGAGTTAATGAAGATTGGGCTGGTTTAATTCCTGCATTACTGCCATTTGGAACAATTATTCTTACTCCTTTCTTTGGAAATCTTTATGATAGAAAAGGTAAAGGAGCTACAATTATGATTATTGGCTCTATAATGTTAATTTTTGTTCATGCTCTATTTGCTGTTCCATTTTTGAGTCACTGGTTAATTGCAATTTTGCTTGTTATTATTTTAGGTATTGGATTTTCTTTGGTTCCTTCAGCAATGTGGCCTTCAGTCCCAAAAATCATCCCTGAAAAACAATTAGGAACTGCTTACTCACTTATCTTCTGGGTTCAAAACTGGGGATTAATGGGCGTTCCTCTGCTCATTGGTTGGGTTTTAAACAAATATTGTTTTATTGGATATTTTATAATTTCTGGAACAGGCTTTGTTACGCAACAAGGTGATCAAATTGTTCAAGTCGTAATGACGAAACCTGCAACAGAGATTATGGTTACCGATTCTTTAGTGCCAGTTGAGGCTTTGCAAGTGTATGATTTGAAGTCTGTTGGGGCGATTTCGCGTAAAGATACTGTTGTTAAGATTTCACCTGAAAACGGTTTTGTTAAAGATGCCAGTGGCAATGTAATAAGTATCGTTGTGTCAACAGGTGATACTATTTTGAGAGAAACTATTTCGGATAAAGTTTTTATAAAACTACAGAAAACAAATGAAATGAAAGTGCCTATTTATTCCTTCGAGGACAAAGGCCATATTGATCATTTTGTTACTGCTAATAAAAAACAGATAACAAAATATAATAACATTACTTCATTTTACAATTACCAATTACCAATGTTTATTTTTACTGGTTTTGGACTTTTAGCCTTATTATTTGCTTTCTTACTTAAAAGAGAAGACAAGAAAAAAGGTTATGGTTTAGAATTACCTAACTATGTAGAATAATTGATATTTTATCATATTCTAAAAAAAAGCTCCGAGTAATTCCGGGGCTTTTTTTTTAAAGAAAGTGACGGGGTGACGAAGTAACGGGGTGACGGCTTCGCGAGAGTCTCGCTTCGCGCGCTCGTCACTCATCACCTGTTACTCGTCACTTCCTTCTAGCTGCGCTTTCCCGAAAAACCAAAAATCTGTGATTTTATTGTTTTTCGAGGATCCTCGAATTTTAAAAAAAAATTCGGGATGCGCCTGATCACTGTCAACTGTCTCTTCTAGCCGCGCTTTGCGCCTGTTAACTGATCACTGATAACTGTTAACTGATAACTGTTAACTGATTCCCCCCTTAAATAAAAAAATATCCTTATATTTACACCTCATTAAATAAATAGGAGATAAATCATGGATTTAATTTCAATGTCTTGGTTTTTACCAACCGTAATTGTGCTTGCAATTTGGGATATTATTTGGAAATTGATTGCGATGTGGTATGCGGCTCGCGACGGACAAAAACTTTGGTATATATTATTGGTGCTCTTCAATAGCATCGGAGTCCTTCCAATATTATACATTTATGTTATCCGAAAAAACGTTAAGAAGTCCTAAAAGTAGATTTTTAAATTTATGATTTAATCAAAAAAAAATGTATCTTTGTCTTGATATTCAAATACATCAATATATTATGAAGCATTTTACAAGACTTTTTTGCCTCTTCTTTTTCCTCTCTTTTTTTCAAAATATCAAATCACAAGAGCCTGGTAGATCGGATACCATCGACGTATTGCACTATGATATTCATTTGAATATTAGCGATTATACAAACAAAACCATCGATGGGTTTACAACCATTAAAACCACGTTTAAACAGCCGAATATTTCGACGGTTCGTTTTGATTTATTAGCACTTACGGTTGATTCTATCTACATTGGCAACAATAAACATACAAATTATAATTACAACGATACACTGATATCCATCAATTTGTCTTCTCCCGTAAGTCAAATAGATACCATGAGTTTTTCTATCTATTATCATGGTGCTCCAGTGGTAGATCCTTCTACTTGGGGTGGTTTTTATTATACTGCAAATAGTGCGTACAATATGGGCGTAGGATTTGAATCATTGCCACACAATTTTGGTCGGGTTTGGTTTCCGTGCATCGATGAATTTCGTGATAAAGCATTGTATGATACATACATCACCACATTAAATACTCAAATGGCCGTGTGTGGAGGAACTTTAATGAATTCCGTCACTAACCCAAATAGTACCAAAACATGGCATTGGAAATTGTCGTCTGTTATTCCAACTTATCTGGCCTCGGTGGCTGTGGGTAATTATGCTGCCGTAAATATTCCATTAATTCATGGCTTGGATACTACTCAGGCATACATTTATACATCACCTGCCGATACGATAAAAGTTAGAAATTCGTTTGTCCATCTAAATCAAATTTTCAATACGTATGTTGATCGTTGGGGCCCGTATAAGTGGGAACGTGTTGGATATGTGGGCGTTGCTTTCAATAGTGGTGCAATGGAACATGCTACCAATATCGGTTATCCTGCTATTGCGATAGATGGAACTTTAAACTACGAAAGTTTGTACGGACATGAATTAGCGCACTCTTGGTTTGGCAATCTTATTACTTGTTCCACCGCCGAAGATATGTGGATAAATGAAGGCTGGGCTCGATATAGCGAAGCGCTTTACATGGAAAATCTATATCCAAATTCCAACCCATTACTTGATGGATATAAAGTTGAAATCCGAAAGTTGCAATATAAAACTTTCCGAACTGCGTATGCCAACGACGGAGGATATTTTGCGCTCTATCCTATGCCTCAAGAAATTACTTATGGAACCACCACTTACGATAAAGGTGGACTGATTGTTCATACCCTGCGAAACTATCTAGGCGACGAAAAGTTCTTCAGCTCCGTGAAACAAATTCTGCAAGAGTACTCTTTTAAAAGCATCAACACCGCAGAGTTTTGCGATAGACTCTCATATTATTCATCGGTTGATTTGCACGACTTTTTTGATGCATGGATATACCAAGCAGGACACTTGCATTTTTCAATCGACTCACTGGTTAAAAACCCATCTCCATCCAATCAATACACCTATTACATTCATCAAAAACAATCTTTGGGATTGGAATTGGGAAATTCAAATAGGGTAGAAGTCACTTTTTTTGATGCCAACTGGAACAGTTTTACTGATACCATCCGTTTTTCGGGAGAATTTGGATCGAAGAGTTTATTCCTTCCATTTGCTCCCGTTTACTCGACTGTGGATTATCATGAAAAAATGTCGGATGCAATCGTCGATTATAATTTGATTATAAAAACTACGGGTAGTAACCCCTGCACCAACGCATTTGCCAGTGTTAATGTAATTACGCTTCCCGATTCTGCTTTTATCCGGGTAGAGCATAATTGGGCAAAACCAGATCCTTTGAAAAACCCATCTTCGGCCATTAACAGACTTTCTCCGAATAGATATTGGCGAATTGATGGAATTATTCCGCCTAACTTTCATGCACGGGTAAATTTGAATTATTACAGCGCTGCTGATATGGATGGATCTCTCTTAAACGGTTCTGGCTCTGATTCCCTCGTGTTACTTTATCGTAAAAATGCATCTGAAGATTGGCGGATGTATCCGTTTACAAAAGTTGGTGGCAATGTGGGAGTGATTAAAATAGACACTCTTTCGCTGGGTGAATACACATTGGCCATGGGCGATAAAACTCAAATTGGAATTTTGGAAAATGAAAAAAGCATGAACGATTTTATCATCTATCCAAATCCAAACAATGCTTCATTTAAATTAGCATCGTCAAATAACTCCATTTATACGTTTGATATTTATGATCTTTCGGGTAAAAAAATATACACCATCGACAATTTAGATGTCAAAGAAACAGTTTCTATTTCAGTTAAACCGGGTACTTATATCGTAAGTGCAAAGAATAAAGCTGGAAAAGTTGTACAAACACAAAAAATGATAATTTCGAATAAATGAAAAAAGTTAAAATAGTCCTTTTCCTATTATCCATGACTTTCGTTTCGTGGGTAGTCGGACAAAATACGTTTCAGGGAGCTGTTACTTATTACAATCACAATGCACATGGACATTTTACAGCCAGTGGCGAAAGAATTAATATGAACGATTTTGTGGCAGCTCACAAGAATTTGCCTTTTGGTACAAGAGTAAAAGTAACCAACAAAAAGAATGATAAGTCAATTATAGTTAGAGTAATAGACCGTTGTGCTCGCCGACTTCCTTACCAATTTCTTGATATATCGTATGGCGCCGCTAAATACTTAGATTTTATAAGCTGGGGACGAATAGGTGTTACCATGCAAATTTTGGACAGTGCTCTTATGGTCGAGAATAAAGAACTGTTAGACCTTCAGGAATCTCTTACATTCAAATGGGATATGTTTGATTCTTTTGAGCGCTCATCGGCTAACTCGTTGCTCTCTATTCCCGATTCTACCAAGAACTACGCTGTAATTATTGGCAGATGCACCACCAAAGCAAATGCGTTGCAAAAATCAATTCTCCTGAAAAAAACCTATGGTCGCAAGACAATGGTGAAACCAATCACCCATCAGCGAAGAAAGTTCTTTCATGTACTCGCCATCGATTTTGCAAATTTTGAAGAAGCCCAAACTTTCAGAGCAGATATCATCAAAAAGAATCGCAACGCCGAAGTAACGAGGTATTAGGGCAGTAAAAAGTCTATAACGCTCCGTCAAAATTCAAAAAAAGTATTTTTTTGATTATTTGACGAGAGTCCTCGAAAAATGACAAAAATCGAAGATTTTTTATTTTTCGGGATCTATAAAGTTGAAAGTCTATAAAGTGAATAAAGAGTTAAAAGTCTTTAAGCTTTAAGACTTTTAACTCCTTTGGCTGTTCTCTTTATAACCTTTCACCTTTCACCTTTTGGTCACTGAGCTAGTTTACCCTGATTCGCCGCGACGAAGCCGAAGGGAAGTGCACCTTTCACCTTTCACCGTTCACCTTTCACCTTTCACCTTTCACCTTTTCCCTTTCACCTTTTCCCTTTCACCTCACCTAATTACTACCAACTTCACACTTTTCCGAAACCCATCCGGTACTACCACCGCAGCATGATAAACCGCCGTAGCTATATTGCCCAAGTTTACTGTGGCTATGTTTTCGGTGCCTGTGAGCGGAATTTCGGCTACTTTGCGACCAATCATATCATAAATTTGCATGATGGTTCCTGGGGGTACAATGCTGTTGAAACGGACTTTTACTTCGCCATTGCATGGATTGGGATAAATTTCAAATCCATATCCGCTGTAATCGATGGGGCAATTGCCCACTTGAATGGTAACTGTATCCCGGGTTTCATCAAATTTAAAGTCTTTTTGCACCAATACATAGCTGGTGGTTTGCGTGGGGCTTACGGTAAGGGTGGCGGTGGTGTCCAGTAAATTGCCCTGCATGTCGTACCACCAATACAAATATTCCGCACGCTGTACCATACCTAATGTAATGGTGTCTCCAGATTCTATGCATTTGTTTCCACCAGTATTTGCCGGATATTCCGGAGTATTGCATTCGTAAACGGCTACATCGTCGATGAAATAATAGGTTGCCCATCCATATGTGAGTGCAATATATTCAGAATTTGTTTGTGGGGTGGTTTTGAAATTGCCAAGGGTGAGAAATTGTTCACCGCCTTGTGCAATATAACTCATAGTTACCTTAGTCCAATTTAGTGTATCTTTTATGATGTTGCCTGAAGTATTACAGACAAAATTTGGACACGGTAATAACATAATATTGGGATCTTGGCAGAGTAAACTATCTGTGGAAACACAAGCACAAAGTGCATCGATAGCAAACGTTGAATAACCCATTAAAGAAACATAATAGGTTATACAATAATTTATATTTGGACTTAAAACTTGCGTTAATTTTACTTTATTGTATTCTCGATAGTCATATGTTGCATAAGGTGATGAGTATATTGCAAAACCAGCCATCCCATTTCCTGTACGAGGAATTTGGGTTTGTAAAAAAGACCAGACTCCTCCTAATGTTGAGTCACACGTGTTAAAAAAATCACCTTGCGAAGTATTTAATTCTTCATAATACCATGGGGTTGCCAAATTAATCAAACCCATTCTATATGGGCATTCAGAGTATTCCTCAAAGCTTGGATTCGGTACTAAGTTTTGAGAATAACCAATTGCAAAATAAAAAAACATTAAGAAGAATAAATTCAGTTTCTTCATATCAGATTATAAAAAAGCATTACGGGACTTGTCCCGTAATGCAAAGATAAGGTAAATGTTATTGTTTAACTATTGATATTTTAGAAGAGGAAATAATTTCTTCTCCATTTTTAATTACACAGAAGTACAATCCTTGTTTTACCTCTTTAAGGCTGATAGATGTAGTGTTTGACTCAGAGCTGATTGATACAGTGTATATCATCCTTCCAGTGATGTCGAACAACTCTATTTTGCTGCCCGAAACAAAACTCTCTGTGGATGAAATATTCAACACATCATTCGCTGGATTAGGATAGAATTGAATTTGATTGTTGGCTGTTATCTTTATTGGTAAAATGATATCCTGTTTAACAAGTTTGGTTGGTTCGTAGTTTAATATTGCACGGGCAATATACACGGCTTCGCCACCAATATTTGGAGCCATATCGGCAATGCTGTATAGCTCATCTATTAATTCGGCTGATGGTTGTACTGCTTTTGCTACGTAGTTTAAATAGATGTCATTCACAAATTTGCGATAGGTTTCCATTTCGTTTATAGGTGCCAACGTATTGTTTAATGCAATGGCTCTATCAATGGTGGTGTCGTTTTGCGACAAATCATTGATTTTTGCAATCAACGGAATGTTTTGGTACAAGCTCTGTTCGTCTTCGGTCATTTCCGTTCCAAATTCTTCGGCATTGCTATTAAAGAGCATCGACATATACAAATAGCGCATTTGAACGGCTAAATTTGCATTATCGGGGATGATTGTTTCCATGGTAGAAGTGCTATCTGTATTTGCGATGTTTTCATCATCTCCGCCTTTACTTCCGCATGGAGATGGTGCATTAGAGATGGTTGCAATAGGATAAGCAAAATAATATGCTGGATTTGGGCTAACTACATTAGGGAAGTAACTAGTAATTCCACCTCTATAATACCAATATTTTTGCTGAATAGTGGTTCCAGCATCTCCAGTAATTCTATAAGTAGGAATTCCGGAAGTTGGGCTTGGGTGGTCGGCAGTCCATTTATTGTCGTTTGGCATGGAAGAAGTGCCTTGGTCGCTGTAAACGGTGGCAACTGCTAATCCATTTGGCATATAAACACCATAGTAGTTTTGAAACATGGTATTACACTGTAATTGTGCTCCTACAAGCATTCCTTCAGCATAGATACCTGTGCCTAGTTTGTTTATTGTATTTGCTTTTATCACCGCATTAGGGCTATTTTCTACATTTACGCCTCTAAAAAATTTGCGCAAACCAGACGAAGTTAGGGCAGAAGAAGTTATGTTGTTGCCCGTAATATTTATTGCATCGCTATTTGCAACATAAATGCCTTTTCCGTTTGCTATCGCTGCTTTGTAATTTATGCTATTGTTAAGAATATTAGTTCTAACTAATCCAATGGATTTGCAATTAAAAACACGAATACCATAAGTGCCTACAGTATCTAAAGTGTTGTTTTCAATAGTAATTCCTCTTGGAGAAGGAGTTGTGCTATTTACATTTATTCCCGAATATGTATACTTGATTGTGTTGTTGCTAATAACATTTGGGGACCTAGGGTCTCTGAACATAAAGCCAGTTTTACAAGTTTTAACAACGTTGTTTTTGATGGTTTGTCCGGTTATATAGCTGTTATAAGCGATGTCGCAATTGGTAAAAGTATTGCCGGCAGTAGTGTTATCGCCACCAATAGTTACTGTTGGGTAAAGAGGGTCAATTAAGGTGCTTGGTTTTTTAGCCACATGAATAGCAGTTTCGCAGTATAGTTGCGAATAATCTGTAACTTCACCTGGTGTGCATAACGGTGTTTTTTGAATGTTTTGGAATGTGTTTTTTACTACAGTCAAATATGAGTTATACGATTGAATTCCGCAGAATACATTGTCGAAAGTGTTTACAGATGAACTATTTCCAATAGTTAAGTTGTATACATTGTCTGTATAAATGCCAGTGTATGTTTTTTGACCCAAATAAGGATGATCTAAAATATGTAACCCATCGAATGAACAACCATTTACAATACCTGGGTGATTGATCAAATTTAAAGGTCGATAGTCGGTGACTTTTATGCTAATGTAATTATTCCCAAATTTAGTATTAATAATTTCAAAATTTCCTCCATTTTTAGAGTTAATTGCATTAATTGCACCATTAACAGCTATATTATCGAGTTTTACTTTACTTTGAGGACTTTCTACATAAATACCATCCCACATATATCTACAACCATCCGTTATCATAGATTGATTGTTGAGTTCAAATGTGTATGGGGGGGTTACAATAATTTTCGCTTCTGGTCCCATTAAGAAATTAGTATTAGATTGGTTTAAGTTCCCGTTTACAGTAATTGTTCCATTAAGATAAACATTTCCAGTTGGGAAATTGGAAGTAATTGTAGTATCGTTATATGTTCGCTCTGAATTTTGACCACGACAACATTTCCAAACTTTATAATCTGTAGTATCGATACATCCGTTGGAATTGCTAATTATTGAGAAAGAGCCAGGTATGGGATTTATATTTCCATCATCTGAGGGTAAAGTTGGAAAAATATTTAAATCCCAAGTAATATTTTTATTCGTATTACTACCTGTTATACTACTTGAATATGGAGATGTCCAATTATATGTTGTGTTTGCATCTGGATTTGTAATAATAAATGCTCCCGGATTATTGCATGTAGTGAATGAGCCTGTAACTATTGGTGATGTGGGGGGGTGATTTACAATAATATTTTTATTCATCGTACTTGTTTGATATTGTCCATTTAACACAGTCCCAACGGTTAAGCTAACAATATATGAACCAGGGTTTGTATAGCTATGACTGGCATATTGTGTATTGCTTGTAGAACCATCGCCCCAATTCCAAAGAAAGGACGTTGGATTATTGGGGTAATGGCAGTAATAAATATTTCCCACATTTACAATTTGATTTGGGCAAACAGAGGTTGGTAAGTCAAAATCGCTCATGTATTTTACATATAGATTTTTAGACAAAGTCGACACTCCATCACACATATCAATAATATTAACCGAAATTGTATTGCTGCCCAGTGTGTTGGGGGTTTTGCAAGGATTGAAAGGATTCGTAGGGTCTATCGTTGGGAATTGAGGGTTTACGCCCCAATTGCCAACAAGCGATGTATAAGCGGTTGGGGTTACAGTCCAACAAACATTAGAATTATAACATACGGTATCAGGTGCGTTCAATGTAAAAGTTGGCAAATTAGAAAGAACTTGTATCCCATAGAATGAATAAAATTCCTCATTGGTTCCATTAAAACATCTTATTTTTAAATTGTATACTCCTGGAGTAGTTATTTGAAAATCCGGTGTAATACCACTCGTATAAGTAGATGTGTTGCCATAATTAGCTTCTCCAAAATCTGGTTCTGTGTACTCATATGCAAGGATTCCATTTTGATCATAAAACTCATAAATTGTTTGATCAAAAGTAATTAGGCCACCTCCATTTTTTAAACAAATAGAAAATTCATTACAACTCGATAATGTAAATACAACATCAGTTGGAAGAGTAGAGTTATGGTCTGCTAATACAATTTGATCGCTTATTCTTTTGTGGTTTCCTGGTGTTATTGTTGATTCAAGCCAACTAGTAATATTAATTTTTGGAATTTCTGATACTGGCTCTTTTATTATTTGCCCTATGCTCGAAAAAGGTATCATTATAATTAATAATACCGCTCCCAACAACCATCGCCTAAGCGGTGTGTGTGTGTGTGTGTGTGTGTGTGTTTACGCACACATCAACTCTGGAAGTTTTAATAACCTCAGGTTTTTTCTGTTTCATGATTCTAAATTTTTGTTTTTAAATTAGGTTTTTTTAATTTTAACGAAGCAAATGTATAGTATTAATTAGTAAAAACCTAATTGTTTAATAAAAAAAATGAATAATTGTTTAAAAAAAGCCTTTACTTGTTGGTATTCGATCTAAACATCATGAAGAGTATGATTATTTAATTACAATATGGTTTCTGGAAAAGTTGAATCCCTTAAATTTCCTCTCACAGCTCTAAAAGATTTCACAGAAAATCGGAAGCAAAAAATAAGCGGTCCTAAGGGGAGGACCGCTTATAATCAAACAGATTCAATAAGGGAGTTGATTATCTGATGACGATTTTCAAGGAGGTATTGGTATTATTGTTTTGAATGTTTACAAAATAGAGTCCTTTGGTCAATGAAGAGATGTCAATGGTTTGATTCTTCGATTGTAAGGGAATTTGGGCAACTTCTTGTCCCAATGTATTTAGAATTTTCACCATGGCATTTTGCGCTATTTCATCTTCAATTTGAATTTTGAAAATTCCTTGCGATGGATTTGGATATACATTCACTCCATGTTTGGAAGCAGATTCTTGAATGCCTTGCGCAATGCTCATATTTACATCGTCTATAATTACTAACCATTGCAATGGATCGCTGTATGTACGGAATCCAATCCAATATTTTCCAGTAGTTGAAGGCGTTACCACTTGAGCTATTTTTGAATAATTAGCCATGCGTAAATGCTCGTTGCGATACAATACTGTCGTTAAGCTATCGGCTACAGGCGCATTTCCAAACATTACTTCAAATTTTTCGAACGTAGTATCTTGGGTTTGACTGTCGATATAATAAGGAGATTTTAACCAGAATGAGAAATTGTATGTAGTTCCGCCTTGCAGTAACATTGGAGGAGTTAATAACCAGTCGTTTTGTGGATTTAAATAGGTAAAGGCAGTGTGCATAGCTTGGTTTCCACTGTGTGCGTTTTGCGGACTACTAGCTGAGTTTGCAATCACATCCCAGCAAGCCCAAGCATCATTGTTGTTCAAAATGCTCCATCCCAATGGATAGTTGAGTCCACTGCCTGCTGTTGTGGTTTCAAAACCTTCGTTCCAAGGGTAAACAGTGATGGTTGGATCGTTCATTATTTTGAATTTCCAAATTGGGCAATTAATGGCATCACCTTCTGCATTGTATGGAATCACTTTCCAGAAATAATTGGTTGAATAAACAAGTTCTGAACTAATGGTGTATTCAAGTACATTCCCCAAATCGAATCCATTTGCCATGTTTGTTGGAGGGTTGTTTGTTCCCAAATATAGTTTATATCCTGTTGGATTTCCTCCAGTTGCTGTCCATTTTAGGGTAACATGTTGTTCGATATTTAGGGTGTCGTTTGCTGGAAAAATTACGGCAGCTGGAGTCGGAGGCTGACTGATTATTCCTTGCCATTCAATGTCGTCAATCCAGATATTTTGCATTTGTCTGTTTTCGCCATGTCTGAATGCAATGTATGGTTTGGTGTTCGAAGCGCTGAAATTTACTGTAAATTGCTCCATCGAATCTGCCAATAACACTGTTTGTATGACTTGAAACGAAGTTGCATCGTTTGGATCGTCCATTAGACCTACGATTAAGTTCAACGGTTGACTGTTTCCCCAAGTCTTACTTGCCCAAAATTTCAATGTATTCAATCCAAAATTAGTGGTTCCTGGTGTAAGAAGTATAAGGGGTGAAATGGTATCGGAGTTGTTATACATTCTTATTACATTGGGTGCTGAGTGTGCATCTATCGAAGATGCTTTTACGAAAATATCATTCAATGATTGAAATGAATCTGCACTGCGAAGTTTCCCCCAATTTGTAGGAAGCTGATTTACAGGCACTGCGTCAAATGTTTCGTAAATTGTATTCACTAATTCTTTTACTTCACCGGTTAACTGAACCGTATTTGGACCTGATCCGTTGTTGTTGAATGTGACTGTTTGATTGAAGTTGCCTACGTTGGATCCATCAAAAACGATGATCGCTGTATCGGTAGCACCTGGTGCAATGGAACCTGAATAAGAGCAAGTAAAAGGAGCTCCAGCTGTTGCTCCGGTTACTGATAGATTGGTTGTTCCGTTGTTGCGGATGACCACGCGTGTTTTGGTGTGCGCATTTTTATATATCGAATTAAATCCATAGGCATTTGTGCTTAGTTCCATCAACGATCCATTTGGAAGTGGTTCAATCACCACATCGTCGATGTAAGTATTTGACGAACCTGCTGCCGATTTCACATATCTCCAGCGGATGTATGTATTGTTGCCAGCGAATGCTGATAAATCTTTAGTTACATTTACATAGGCATTTTGTGCTGCTGTGGGTGATAATACTTCGAGCGTTGTCCAAGTTGCTCCTCCGTTATTTGTAACTTCGAAGTAGGTAGTATCTTTGGTTGCTGTTTTTGCCAATTGGCCATTCAACCACCAAAAAGTGATTCGATGGGCAACAGGCAATAATATTCGAGGCGAAGTGATGGTCGAAGAGACAGAGGTGACCGCAATGGATGGTTCTGCTTTTAAACACAAGCTTCCAGAGTGTGCGTACGCTGCACTTGATTTATGCCAAATTGATGAATTTCCTGTAGTGGGATAAGTCCAATCGCTTATTCCGTAATATCCATCCATAATTACATCTTGACCTTCAAATCCTTGCGTGTAAGGCATGGTAGAGATTACATTTTGTGTGGTAAATTTCCATACTATTGAGGGTTCACTTTGAGTGGCATTTTTTGCAACTACTTTCCAAAAATAGGTCGTGGAAGCGTTTAATATGGTTGAAGGAATATAGTTGAAATTTCCAGCACTAACTACTGGCATATTGTTAGCGACCAACGCACTTGCATTTAATGAAGCCACACTGGCCGAATCGGTAGATAAATATAGATCGTATGAGGTTGTATTGGTCCCTAAGTCAAAAGAGGGATGAATGTTCAAATCTACTTTTTGAGTATTTATTGCAGGCAATGGATTGGCGGGCGTTGCAGGATTTGAAGATGCATAATATAAACGAATGTTTGGGATTGAACTTGGATATGGGTTTAAATATCCCGAAGAGGTGGGAAATGAACCATCACTTCCACTTGATTTATTGTTTCCAACTGCCGAAGGAGTGGAAGAGAAGTTGCCATATGGAGCTGTTCCATATCTATTTTCGTAGTGTACAACTAAATTATCCGTTCCATTGTATGCAAACGGAGTAGTCAACGTAATTTCAGACCATCCGTTGGTAAATGTTATCGGACCATCGTAAACTAACGTATATCCAGTGGTGGTTGGATTTTCGTAACTTGCATCTGCAAATACAGTGGTAGCTGTGTGTTTTAAATATATTTTCTGATTATTGAACGTTTTTGGAGATGCATCTATATAGTTAAATGCAATTTTGGTAATGTTTTTTGCACTTCCAATGGATGTTTGGGTGTGAAGCATACTGCACCAAGCGTAATTCCAATTTCCATAAGTAGGATAAGGAGATGATGTTGTTCCTGTTCCAATTTCTACATAATTTTGACCAGATACTGTCATCACGAAGACTGTTAATGACAAAAGCCAAATGTGTTTTAATCGTTTCATATTTTTTAAGATTTTTTAGTTGATCATTTTATGTTGCAAAAATAAAGGATGTATTCCTTATACATAAAATAACGTTGTACGAGTTTCTGTATTCGAACAAAGTTTTCTGTTAACAGTGATCAGTTAACAGTTAACAGGCGCATCCCGAATTTTTTTTCAAAATTCGTGGATCTACGAAAGCTCGTCTAGAAGGAAGTGACGAGTAACAGGTGATGAGTGACGAGCGCGCGAAGCGAGACTCTCGCGAAGCCCTCACCCCGTCACTCCGTTACCCCGTTACTTTTTTCCTCCATCGTCGCTACGCGCGTCACTCGTCACTCGTTACTTGTCACTACTTTTCGCCTTTACAGCCTTTAGACTCTTTTCTTAAACTCCGAAGGAGTAACTCCTGTGGCTTTTTTGAATGCACTATTGAACGATGATTTTGAGTTGAATCCGACCATTTTAGCAATGCCTTCGATGGTGTATTTTTCGGAATCTTGTGATTTCAGAATTTCTTTGGCTTCTATTATTCTGTATTTATTCACAAAATTGAAAAAATTCATCTCAAACGATTCGTTTATTACTTGTGAAAGGTAGCGTGTGTTTGTATTTAACGAATCGGCAATGTCTTCAATATTGAAGTTGAATTTGTGATAGGGTTGCTGGTTCATATATTCGATAAGCTCTTTCTGAATGATGTTTTTTTGATCTTCTGTGAGATTGGAAGAGGAGTATTTTGGACTGTCTTCTTTTGTGTTTTCCTCGAGGATTGTTAGTGGGAACAGGTTATTCAGTTGCAAACTTTCTGCAATTTGGTCGTCGTTTTTAATCAGACTGTAGACATTGGGCTGGATTACTCCTTTAATTCCAATGTAGAGATTTATTCCGATAAAGCCAATGTTGAAGATGATTCGAGTATTTATGTCGTGGCGAATACCAAAGAATCGGGAGGCATACAAAACAATAAAAAAGATAAAAAATCCTGCAAATAGGTTGAATAACCAGTTCAAATTAATATTTTCAGTGTATGAGAAAACATGTTGTATGCTTCTTTTATGGCGTTTTAATAATCTTTGAAATAGGAAGATGTAGACTACGAATTGGATGTTGATGCACGCAAATACGCCAAATCTGAAAATCCAAGTGATGTAATTGATGATCCACTCACTCTCAGATTGTCCATAACCGCCACTTACAAACCAAACTTTTTCTGAATTTGGCAAAAGCCAATAGGGTAATAGCGCAAAAGCAACAATCAGTGAGGGCAAAAAGTGTAACCATCGCGACGGACTGAATGTTTTGCAAGGCGTTGTCAAACAGTCGGCATACAGATAAAATAGCGGAATCAACAGCATGGTCACCGGAATGGTGAAATAAAATGAGATGGCTACTACTTGATGCATTTTGTAATAAAACATAAAAGTCATCAAGAAAAATAGCGTCAGAAAAAACTTATAAAAAGCGATGAATAAAAAATGTCGGTGATGTTCTACTCGATAAAGCGCCATAAACAGAATGAAAAAAATCACCGATTGCATGATGGGCGCAAAGGATAGTAATTTGTCTAATTCTAAAAAATCCATAATTAATTATTTTTTAGTACCCTCTTTGCTTTCCAGTCATTCTGGAGATATTTACTTTCATCACTTTTACATTTTTCAGGGCAGGACCAGAGTATGAAAAGTCCTCTTTTCCTGAATATTTTTTCATAAACAGATTCAAACAGTGCTCTTTGTCTTTATTATCCTCTAAATATTCTACGGAGCCCCAAGCAATAACACTTTTAAAGAGCATTCCCCAACTGCAGGCTACTTTTTCGTGTTGGAAATACATCTTATGACCGGTGGAAAATGTGATACATACTTGATTGTTTTTTTCTAAAATATCTATTTTTCTCCCTTCAGGTGCCGAATGAAGATAAAGCGAATCTCCTTCAATGGCAAAATTGAAAGGCAATACGTACGGACTATTGTTGTCGGACATGCCTACATAACAAACGTCACATTCGTTGATGATTTGTATCATCTCTTCTTTATTGTCTACTGGTTTACTGTTCATGTCGTTAAAATTCTTGGTTGTTTAAATCGTCGTTTTCGTCTTTTTTAATTCTGATTACTTTGGTGTTGCCTAATGCTTCTAAAATGGAGGTGGTGATGCTCAAAATAACGCTAAAAGCTACTGCCCACCAAAATCCATCTACTTTGAACTCTTCCACTATGTTTCCAGCTATCAGGATGATAATGGCATTTATAACCAATAAAAAGAGTCCCAATGTGAAAATAGTGAGTGGTATTGAGAAGAACAAAAGTACAGGTTTGATAAAGCTGTTTAGAAACGATAATACTACGGCAACGATGATTGCATTAATGTATTGAGGCTCACCAATATGTACCCCAGACAAAAGCCAAGCAGCAATTGCAACAGCAAAGGATGAGATGACTATTTGAATAAGATATCTGCCTAATTTTTGAGAGAATGTTTTTTCCATTTTTATTTTTATTTAGAGTATAAAATTAGTGAAAATTAGAGTGCATCGAAGCTTATTCCAAAAATTAATTCTGAAACGATGCTCTTTTTAGTTGGAACATAGGTAAATCGTCCCCCAATATTTATGGGTGCTACAAAGCGAAACCAATAACTATCGGCTAATATTTCGAGGCCCATGGATTCGAATTGAAGATATGATTGTGGTTTTTCAAACTGCATATAATCGTAAAAAAGATGGGTGCGTATTCTTTTTAAATAGAGCATCGATCCCACCGACCAATCGGGATAACACAATGGAAACTTGTAGTTTATAGATGCCGCTAGTGCGTTGCTTCTTACTGTTCCCACAAATCCACGGGGATATTGAAGCATCATCCCATACGAAAATTGACTGGGCGCAATGTGCTGATAGCCGCCATAAATTGAAATCCCATGATTTTTGAAAAAAGATGGCAGATACACTGTGTTTTCAAACGAACCGATCCACCCCGCATTGATGCTTCCAGAAATTGATTTTTTCAGATTGAATTCTACGGTGTATCCCAATGGTGGCAGCAATGCTTGGCGTGCACTTCGTTTAACGACTCCTTGGAACAATTGGAGGTGGAGCGCCTGATTGTTCCCTAAATATTTTTCCACATTGCTGTATCCAATATTTGAAGCGATGGCATTGATTGTCAGCGGTATTACATAGTTTCTGCGCTGAAACAGAAGTGGAACTTTCAACCCAATTTTGTACTCCGATTGGTCCCAACTGTTATGGGTGGTTGGATTGCTCATCTTTTGGCGCTCTACATTTGCTGTAACTTCGGCAAACCAGCCACTATATGTGTAATTTGAATAATATGTAGTATTCTTTTCGGCCATCGAATAGCGCGCACCTGCTTCTAAAACCGAAGTGGATAAATCATTTTGTGAACTGATAGATAAGCCCGGATCCAATGTGCCACTACTTCCGTTTACCGAAACGGGTCCCCAACTGTGAATATTGATTAAATGGCTGATTTTTCTGTATGGTTTTACCAAATAAGTAGTGTCTGCAGCTGATTCAAAATCAACGGGTTTATCACTCTTTATGATGGAAGAATATTCATCGGGAAGTTGTTCTCCAAAAAGATTTATAGATTTAGAATCTGAGGAAGGAACGACCAAATATGGTTTTTTCCCGTTGGCGGTGGTTTGCAAACAGATTATTTTTTGTGTGGATGTTTGATATGCTGACACAATATCAAACGGCAATGTGGCCACCACGGAACAACCGCCATCCGTTAACGAAGTTTTGCAAATAGGAGTGTTGTTGACGTCGGAAACGGTCATTAATGCCGAATCGCCAATAATTTGCCATAATTGAAAATCTTTGAAAGTGGGCGTTGAGATTGTTTCCCATTTTTGTTCGGAAATTGTATAACGTGCCAACTGTTTCCCTTTTCGGGTGAGCAATACAGCAACGATGATAGAGTCGTTTTCGCTCCACTTTGGTTGCATAATGATGCATGGACTTGGAGCGGCAATTTTTTGTAATAATTTTCCCTGGATATTGAAAATGTTTAGGGTGTTTGAGTCGGTGGTGTTTTGCTCAACGGCTACTATCTGTGTTGCACTGTGCGAAATATTTGGTTGATGCAATCGGCATTTTGGAATGATTACATTCCTCTTTTTCCGCACTAAATCATAGGTAATTAGCGCAAACCACGAACTCTGTTCCCACCTTGGGTGATAGCGACGCTCTGTCCAACAAACTATGTTTTTATTTGCACTCAAACTTCCAGTTACAATCAGACTGTTTTCCTCAATTACTTGTTGTTTGCCATTTTTTAGCAACACAATTTGATTGGTTTGATGCAGTTGCTCTTTGGTGGCTATCACCATCGAATCATTTACTACGGCGATGGTCTTGTAGTTAACATATCGGTTAATGTCGTCTGTGAAGGCTGAGTTTTCGTTGATTTCTGTTTGCGCAATTCGCTGTTTTTCTGCAACGGCCAATTCACTCATGGTCTGTTTGTAAAACTTTGTGAGATTGATGCCTGCTTGCTTTTTAAAACTTCTTCGGAAAGGATTGAGCAAAAATGGATATTTGGCGGTTTTGGATAAGTTGTTTGCCCAAAAATCGGAACCCCATTTTTGAGTAGCAGTTTTTACTAAATAAAATCCTTGTTGGTATTGATCGGCAACTGGCTCTTTGTATGATCCAAACAGCGATTTGTTATAACTATCCACTCCGCGAGAAACAAGGGTTGATCGGAGTTCAGAAGTGAAAACAGGAGTGCGACCTCGGCCACTGTTGGAAAGTGTGGTTTCGGTGAGCACGGCATCTCCTTCCATAAACCACGATGGAATATAAAGTCCGAGAACGCCACCTACAACCTGATCGCCAAAAAGATAATAGAGCAATCGAGTGGTAGAATTGTTCAACTTGTCCATTTGACAAATATGTCGCATTTCGTGCAAAATCAACTGATCCATCCACGGTTGAGTATAACTATCTGGCGATTGTGCCGTGAAAAGTTCCACCCGTTTTGGAGTAAGCGTAGTTAATCCATTGGAAATAATCGTGCGGTTGTGAATAATGAGTGTAGTTTTTCGTGGACTCATTTTTAATGATTCCCCAATTTTTGGATGCATTATTTCTAAGGAGCGAACCACTTCTTGGGCTTTTGAGGCATATTCTTCTGGAAAAATCACTTTATAATGAGTGGTTTCAATCTTCTTCCACTTCACCGAACTCGGATCAACGCCAATGCTGAAGAATTGACCCATCAATGGTTTTCCACTCATCAAGAGTAGTGAGAAAACAAGAAATAAAAGCCAGCCACGTTTCATTTTTTAGATTTTGTAAATTTTACGATTATTGATTCCTCAAAATTACACCATTTAGTGGAATAATTTTTATCGAAATCAATCAAAAGTATATCTTAGAATCAAAGTGTTTTATTAGATTGCCCTTAAACCACAAACAATTCAAAAAACCACGATTAATATGTTTAATTTCACAAATAAGAATATGGGATGGTTTCAATAGATTTAGTGAAAAGGTTTTTTAACCGCTTACCTGGCTTCAGATAGGGATTTACGCGAAGCGAGAACTTGGAGCGTATAGCGTGCCCACGTTTTTCTTTGCTTAAAAAACGTGGGCACGTCCAAATCAGTTCAATGAGAATATATTATGCTGATAATCAGAATTTAATAAAATATCATTTTGGATTATAATAAAAACACAAGGGTGATATCTATTGAAAAACATAAAAACACAAGGCTGATATTGTATTTACACTCCTAAAACACAAGGTTGATTTTTGCTATATTTTTGAAATTAACATTTTTGTGGTTGAAAAACATATATATTTGCATTAAAACAAATAAGGTATGGAGCGAATAATTACAAATAAATTGGTTAATTGGAAAGATGGAATTAATCGTAAACCATTAATAGTTAGAGGAGCTAGGCAAGTCGGTAAGTCTTATTCAATTGTTGAATTTGGGAAAGATTATTTTACAGGAGAAACGCATGTGCTTAATTTTGAAAAAAGTCCAGAATTAAAGAAGATTTTTGATTTTGATTTTGATGTAACAAGAATCTTATCCGAGCTAGAAATACACCTCAATAAACGGATTAACAAAGAGATAGATTTGCTTTTTTTTGATGAAATTCAAGAGTGTCCTAAAGCAATTATTGCTCTTCGCTACTTTTTCGAACAAATGCCAGAATTACATTTAATATCAGCGGGCTCGCTATTGGAGTTTGCGCTTCAAGATATTTCATTTCCTGTAGGTCGAGTGCAATTGATGAATATGTATCCAATGAATTTCTATGAATATTTGTTGGCCACTGATAAAGCTCTTTTAGCAGAGACTATTTTGCAAAAACCACAAAAACTAGCAGATAGCATTCATAATTTATTGCAAGAAGAAATTAAAAAGTATTTTGTGATAGGAGGAATGCCAGAATGCGTGAAGTTGTTTATGAAAACCAAAAGTTTGGCTTCTGTTGTGGATATCCAGACCGATTTGATAGAGGCATTTAGACAAGATTTTTCAAAATATTCAAAATATTCGGATAAACAATGCTTAAACTCTGTATTAACCTCAGTGGCTAAAAATGTTGGGCATCAGATTAAATATTCTAATTTGGCCGAAGATTTTTCTAATACTACAATTAAAAGGTCATTTGTCCTATTGGAAACTGCTCGTTTGTTTAAAAAAGTATATTCTGCAAATCCAAGTGGGGTTCCTCTTGGCGCAAATGTCGCAGAAAAAACATTCAAGACGGTTATGTTAGATATTGGATTGTTTTCGAGAATTAATGGTTTTTCTTCCTCTTTGGATTATCACAAGACCGAATTACTTTCTATATTTAGAGGGTCAATGGCGGAACAATTTGTTGGACAAGAACTTCTTTCAGCAGGATATGAAGATTTATATTATTGGTCGCGACAAGCAAAAAGCAGTACGGCAGAAGTGGATTTCTTGATTGAGAACCAACATAGAATTATTCCAATAGAAGTTAAAAGTGGTCCAGCAGGGAAGTTAAAGAGCATGCACTTGTTGCTAAATACCTATCCAAACGTTTTGAATGGTTTTGTGTTTTCGGATGCAGGTTTTGGGGAGATTCAAGAGCAGAAATTAATTTTTATGCCTTTATATTTTGTATACGCTTCGGTGTTGAAAAGTGCAGATTTGTAATTGTTGGGGATCAAGTCAATATTAATTTCCCCATTGATTTCTCGATTTTTGCGTGAAGGATAGGAGCGGAAAGCTTGTCTGCCATATAAATCAACATTTTAAATAGACAATAGATTTGCAGGCCCACAGCGAAGCGAGGACTTGGAGCGTATAGCCTGACCTCGTTTTCCTTTACTCAAAAACGAGGGCACGCCCAACATATTTTCACTAAAAAAAAACGGCCACAATAATTTGCAGCCGTTTGATATAAAGATTTTTAGGAATTAGTTATTCATATTTGACAAAAACTCATCATTATCTTTAGAGAATTTCATTCTGTCTTTGATAAATTCCATCGCTTCGGTGGTATTCATATCCGCTAAGTGATTTCTCAAAATCCATAATCGTTGCAATGTGTCACGTTTGTGAAGTAGGTCGTCGCGACGAGTACTTGAAGATACGATATCAACTGCAGGATAAACTCTTTTGTTAGACAGTTTACGATCCAACTGTAGTTCCATGTTTCCAGTACCTTTAAATTCTTCAAAGATTACTTCATCCATTTTTGAACCGGTGTCGGTAAGTGCGGTAGCAATAATTGTTAGCGAACCGCCATTTTCAATCTTACGTGCTGCTCCGAAGAAACGTTTTGGTTTTTGTAAAGCGTTGGCTTCCACACCTCCCGAAAGTACTTTTCCGGAAGCTGGTGCCACGGTATTGTGAGCTCTTGCCAGACGAGTGATGGAATCCAAAAGAATACATACATCGTGACCACACTCTACCAAACGTTTTGCTTTTTCTAACACAATGTTTGATATTTTTACGTGACGGTCAGCAGGTTCGTCAAATGTGGAGGCAACTACTTCTGCTTTCACACTACGTTCCATATCGGTAACCTCTTCAGGACGTTCGTCTATCAACAATACAATTAAATAAACTTCGGGGTGATTGTAAGCGATTGCATTTGCAATCTCTTTGAGCAACATTGTTTTACCTGTTTTAGGTTGTGCTACAATCAGTCCACGTTGTCCTTTTCCAATTGGTGCAAAAAGGTCAATAACTCTCGATGATAAGGTTTCGTTTGGATGTCCTGTTAAATTCAGTTTTTCGTCTGGGAAAAGTGGTGTTAGGTAGTCAAAAGGAACTCTGTCTCTTACCTCTTCAGGTAAACGGCCGTTTAACATCTCTACTTTTACCAATGGAAAATATTTTTCTCCCTCTTTTGGAGGACGAACAATTCCTTTTACTGTATCTCCGGTTTTTAAAGCGAAAAGTTTTATTTGCGATTGCGATACATATACATCATCTGGTGAACTTAAATACATATAATCTGAGGAGCGTAAAAATCCATATCCTTCGTTGATGATTTCTAAAACTCCTTCACAGTATACCGTTCCGTCAAATTCAATGATTGGATCGGGTTGCTTGATCGGTGCTTTTTCAACAGGTTCTTGATTTGTATTTGGTCTAACTTCTACATCAGAAGCATCCATCAAACTATCGTTGAACTTTTCGGGACGTGGGTTTTTATCTTGACGTTGCGATCTGTCTTGACTTTGCGGCCTATCTTGATTTTGTGATCTATCTTGATTTTGTGGCTGATCTTCTCGTTGAGGTTTATCAGTGCGCTGCGTAGGATCTTGATCAGCTCTTTTTTCCTGATTTTTGTGTTTGTTCTTGTCCCACTTATTCTGTTTGTTATACTTGTTCTGCGGTTGACCTTGATTGTTTGGTCTTGGAGTTTGAAGTTGCTCTTGAGGTTTAACAACCGATTCAGTTTCTGTAAGTGGAATAGTTACTGAGTCTTCAATAATATCATTTGAATTAGGCTGATCGGTTAAGGAAGAGGCTTTTTCGATAGGAACAGTATATTGAATGTCATCCGAAATGTAATCGGACAAGTCATTAGGAATATTGTGAGGATTATACACAGTGGAATCATCTATGATGATGTCATCCAATAATATTTTCTTTTTATCAAATCCTAAAGGTTTGGAAGGGATAAGCTGTTCTGCAGGCTTTTCTCTCTTTGGTTGAGCCGTTGATTTGTTAAACTCTTCTTTCTTTGGGTTCTGATTTGGATTCTCTGGTTTTTTGTTGAATTTTGGAGAGTTTTTGGGCCCTTGATTGGTCCTTTTATCTCTGTTTTCTTGAGGTTTTGGCGAAGGAATATCGGTGATAATCGATTCGATAGGGTTCGCATCGGGAGTATCGTTTAACATTTTTTGAGTCGCCAAATTCTCTTTCGCAGGCAAAGTCTTAACTGGATTGTTGGTCGATTTTGTATTGCTTGAAGAGGCAATAGGTCTCTTTTCAACTTTTCTAACTCGCTTGTGAGGAATGTTTTGACGCTCTTGCTCAATTATTTCTTGACTTGGATTGAGTGCTTGGTGGTCGAGAATTTTGTAAATTAAATCTTGTTTTGGTAGTTTTGAGGCTTTTGGAATTTTTAATCCATCAGCAATCTCAATTAATTCCGAGAGAATTTTCTCGTTTAATGAATTAATACTGTGCATATAATGTATTTTTGGTATGAACTAAATAGTAGTTTTTTGTTTTTCTAGATTAGAAAAGGGAAAATGATTTTTTTTGAAACGACGTCGGTAGTTGTCGCTGATTTTGATTGTAATATCCTTTGTTGTATTGGGGGTAAACAGTAATATCGGTTGCAAAGATAAATGTTTTTATAATATCTCCAACTTTTTTTTAAAAAAATCAAATATTTTTTTTATCAAATAAAAATCTGGAAATTTGAGTTTTGAAAAGAAAAAAATAGAGAACCAAAAGATTCTCTATTTTTTTGATTAAAAGTGACCCCGTCAGGATTCAAACCTTTAATTTTATTTAGTTGAGGTTCAGTTAGTTGCAAAAATTGTTGATAACTTGGTGTACTAATGAGTGTACCGATTGCCAAAAAGTTTTAATTTTGCTGAAAAAAAACAGCAATGGAAACTACATTTTATCTTAAGCAAAACAACAAAAACGAAAGTAAAGGTACTATTTATTTTTGTTTTTCTCACTTAAATTCAAAATTAAGACTAAGCACTTCAATTAATTGTGCCAAAAAAGATTGGGCAAACGGTTATCTAAAACAAACAAGCGCAACCACCGCAACAAGAAACACACTAAGCAATTACAAAATAAAGATAGATAAGTATATACAAACAAGTATAAGTGAATCACAACGCACACCCACAAAAACAGAACTCGCTTTATTTGTCTTAAATCTCGTTAAGGGGGTGGAAAATAATGAACAAAGAAAAACAGTTAACTTTTACGTAAATGAGTTTATCATACTGCAAAACAGCACATTAGCGGTTGGGACAATGAGATATAAAACAAAGCACCTCAACCATTTTATTGACTTTGTGGGCAACAAAATTTGTCTCATTGACTTAAACGAAAAAACACTAAAGGACTATAAAGAAGCAGTAAAAAAGCAAGTAAATGAAACCTCAACTTTAAACTCATACATAAAAACTATTATCTCATTTTTAAATTGGTTGCATACAAACAAACTGATTAACAGTGAGTTAACAACCACAATAAAAAAAGAAGTGGAAACAGAAAAAAGTGTAATAGCATTGAATGAGAGTGAGTTAATTACATTGGAGGGGGCAATTTTGTCAATTCATCAACAGCAACAACTAGACATTTTTCTCCTTATGTGTTATACTGCTTGCGACATAAGTACCTTAAAATCAATAAGTAAGGATTCTATAAGCAACAATATAATAAATGTAAGGAGACAAAAAACGGGACAATTAATAAAAATACCACTTATAAAAGAAGCACTTTTTATTTATGAAAAATACAACTTCAAACTCCCATTCATCAACGATGTTAAATTAAACGAGAAACTAAAAGAGATATTCCTTCAATTGGGGCTTGACCGCAAAGTGCGTGTAACATCACACACAACGACCACAGCGAAAGATGTGTATAAACCATTATACGAAGTCATTTCATCTCACAAAGGTCGTAAAACAGCTATCACAACAGCATTAAGCAAGGGAATCCCACAGCATATAGTTATGCAACTTTCTGGGCACCAAAAACTAAGCACTTTTCGCAAATACGTGGATTACAGCGACCAAAATTTACAAGCAGAAATGAATAAAATGAGTAGAAAATAATCAAG
>JBBRGJ010000020.1:0-32374 GCA_038240835.1 Bacteroidales bacterium
AATAATTAAACACAATGCAGGTTTAGTAAAATCAACGAAACTTTATATCCCTTGGAAAATATATGCATACATTGAACTCGGCTCCAGAAGTGATGCAATGTCTATGGAAACGAAATTAAAAAATTGCAAAAGCAGAAAAAATAGAAGAATTAGGATAACAAATCCAACCGATTAACGACAAAATTCTATAGAAAGGTCATACGCTTTCGCCATACCTAATTGCCCAGCTTTAACTAAATCAAAACAACCTCCATTTTTATCGCCAATTTTAATTCTAATCAGCCCACGATAGTATAAAGCTTCTGAATCTTTTGGATTTAATTCAATTACCTTTGTGTAATCATCAATAGCCCCTTTTTCGTCTAAAAGTTTAGACTTTGATATTGCACGATTGAAATACGCATTTGAATAATTTGATTTTATTGCAATTGCTTTTGTATAATCCTCAATAGATCCTTTGTAGTCTTGGATTGCATACTTTGATTTTCCTCGATTGTAATAAGCGTTTGAAAAATCAGGTTTTAGAACAATCGCAATATTAAAATCCTGAATAGCTCCTTTGTAATCAGCAAGGGAGTGCTTAATATTGCCACGATTAAAATACGAAATTGAATCATTGGGATTTAATTCAATTGCTCTATTATAATCTTCAATTGCTCCATAATAATCTTGAAGTCCTTCTTTCGAAACACCTCGATTTGAATAAGCTGCTGAGCATAATAGGCTGAACTCTATTGCCTTACAATAATCTCTGATAGCCCCTTTATGATTTTGAATATTTTCCATTGAAAGACCTCGATTGTAATAAGCATTTGAAAAATTTGGGAATAACTCGATTACCATATTATAATCATCAATTGCTCCATTGTAATCTTTGAGTTCATCTTTTACCAAACCTCTGTTATTATAAGCGTGGGCATATTTCGGATTAATTTCAATTGCTTTACTATAGCACTCAATAGCTCCTTTGAAATCCTTTAGTGAATCTTTTTTAAGTCCTAAATTAAAAAACCAATTTGCAGTTTGACCATTGCAAACAGTTGTGAAAACAATGAAAACAATTAATACCTTAAATCCGCAACCAAAATAGCATTATAGCAAAATTTTGTCAAAAACTAAAAACCACCTTGCTTCGAAGAGCTTATTTTTGATTAATACTTTTGTCTTGATACAAAAGTATTAAAAAAATCAAGACTTCGCCAAAAAAGCTAAAAAACAGATAATTTTGCTGAACGAGCCAAGCAATGGGATTTACGGAAGCAATTTTGTTCACAAGACGGATTTTGATGTCTGGCATCTATTTTCCTCATCGCACCCGCCTCGTCTTAACCTCAAAATTATCTGTTTTTCTTAACGCTTTTTTGACAAGGTCGGTCTGAGATAGCAATATTCATAAATGATTTTTTCACTAAAGTAAGTGAAATTCATCCTATATGTAAATATATGTAATTTAGTGTGTTAATTGTAATCCCAACAATTGCTTGCGGATTTAAGGTAATACTAAAATACTTTTCCTCATTTTTGGTCGATTATTATAAATAGTCAAAAGCAATATTATAAAAAAATGTGATTAAAAATTATTTCTCGCAAAAAAAAAGCCATCACATTTCGGTGACAGCTCTTTTGTAAGTTTATTTTTTGCAGACTATCTTAGGTCAAAAGAACTCTCTCCTATTTGATAGCCATCGATGTACAAGATTACGAAATAGCGGCCTTTTACGGCTTCTTCTTTTTCGTTTTTAATGTCCCAATTCAAATAGATATTTTGGGAGTTGTTGTCGTATATAATGTCTTTTTTCAGCGAATATTGTAGCTGAGTTCCTCCTGTAGTAAAGCTATGAGCGTCGTCGTCTCCTAATGATAATACTTTTCCGTCGGGACGTGCGATTCTACAATAAACGGTTCTTGAACCGGCGGCGGCAACAGCGTTTTCGCTTAAGGTAAATGAAACTTTAAAACGGTCGGCTTTGCTTGCCTTGTCTACCAATTCCTCTTTGGTGCCTTTAGATTTCAGTTTAACTGCTCTGGCAGAGATTCCGTATGCTTTTAATTTTGCAACACTATTAACTTTATCCGTTAAATTCTTTTTGTCTGATTCTAACAACGTAGTAGTCTCTTTGTACGAGTCAATATCCGTTTTATACTGCTTGTTTTCGGTTAATAATACTTTATTTACCCTAACCAAAGAATCTATTTGGGTTAAATACCCTTGGGTCATGTTACGAAGCAGATCTAATTTCTTTTTAATTTTGCGGTAATCCACATTCTGAGCAATCAGTTTATTAATCTCTTCTGCATTGGCAGCAATAAGGCTGTCTTTACTCGAAAGTTTGCCACTTATTGAAGAGTATTCGTTTTTAATTAACTCATGTTGACGCATCAGCGAATCAAGTTCCGATTTTAATTCTGTAGATTGTTTCTCAACGCCATTTTTTTCGATCACAATGGTTCTTACTTTTACACTTGAGTAAATGAGTAGACTTAAAAGCGCAACCACAAGAATCGATAAAACGATCGTTGCCATTTTGTACTTTTTTATTTCGTTCGTGTTTTCCATCTTTTTATATAGTTTTCAGCGTAAATAATCCATTGTAAACTGAAAAAATGTAAATTTATTACTATGATTTATTAGTTCGAGGCACAAAATTACAAAAATAAATTTAGAATAATTTGAATTGTCTATTTAATTTATATATTATTAGCTTAAATTTGCAATTATAGATGATTATTAAATTTTCAAATACTACACTTTTATGATAAAAAGCAAAATCTTTTCAATATTTTCAGATTTTTTCCACCTATTTTATCCTAAAATATGCAGTGCTTGTGGCGTCTCATTGTATAAACATGAAGATGTTATTTGCACAAAATGTTTGTACGAAATTCCCAAAACGAATTTCAACTTAGGTAAAGACAACATTGTAGCTCAGATATTCTGGGGCAGATTTCCGGTGGAGTCTGCTGGCGCTTTTTACTTTTTCAGAAAAGGGAGCAAAGTTCAACATCTGTTGCACCAGTTTAAATACAAAAACAGTCCCGAAATAGGCGTAAAAATCGGGCAACTTTATGGAATAGATTTATTAAAGTCGGGAGATCCAATTCCGGATGTCATCATTCCCATTCCTTTGCATCCTCGAAAAGAGGTAATCAGGGGATACAATCAGAGTGAACGATTTGCCGAAGGATTATCACAATCGTTGGGAATTCCAGTAGATACGACAAATTTTATTCGAAATACGTTTACCGAAACACAAACAAAAAAAGGGAGATTTGACCGATGGAACAATGTAAAAGACATTTTCATTTGTGTCGATCCAGAGCTGTTCAACAACAAACATATTTTATTGGTAGATGATGTAATTACTACCGGTGCGACCATTGAGTCCTCCGCCCAAAAATTATTATCCTACGAAAACATTCACGTCAAAATCAGCATTGCTGCAATGGCGATTGCCGCACGATAAACAATCATAAACATATAAATATGAATCAATTATGTGTTTTCGCAAGTAAAACAAAATGATGAAAAGAGTAATTTTGGAAAGATAATTTCAAAACATTCAACATTTTTTTGTAATTTAGCTCCTTAAAATGAGAACACAACATGTCGAATCAAATTGATAAATACAACAAGCGCAGGCTCACCACATCAGTAATCTACAGTACATTGAGTATCTCGTTAGTATTGTATATGATTGGATTACTGCTTATTATTATATTTAGTGGCACAAAAATCACCTCGTATGTAAAAGAGAATATTGGTTTTTCGGTGTTTCTGCACAACGAAACCAAAGAAATTGACATCCTCTCATTTAAAAAATCTTTAGACATCGCTCCATTTAGCAAATCCACCGAGTACATTTCTCAAGATCAGGCAGCAAAAGACATTCAACAATCAATGGGCGAAAATGTTATTGACATTGTAGGCACTAACCCATTTCCACCAACCATTGACATTCGACTCAAAAGCGAATATACCAATACGGATAGTATTAAAAAAATCGAGAAACAGCTATTAACAAATCCTATGGTAAAGGAGATCATCTATTCCAAACCAGTAGTGGATATCATCAACAACAACATTACTAAAATCAGCTATACGTTGCTCGCTATTAGCCTTGTATTGATCATAATTTCTATATTATTAATCCACAGCACCATCAGACTATCGGTATATGCCAAACGATTCATTATCAGAAGCATGCTACTTGTTGGAGCGACCCGAAGATTTGTGCAACGTCCGTTTATTGTCTCAGGAATTGTGCAAGGAGTTTGGGCTTCGATTATTGCAATAATATTAATTAGTTTTACGTTATACGGCGGAATGTATTATTTCCCAGAAATAGTAAATCCCGCTGATATCGATATTTACATCATAATCTTCGCTATTTGCGTTGCTTTTGGAATATTTTTCTCATGGCTCTCTACTGCGTTGGCCGTTAGAAAATTCATTAAAATGAAAACAGACCATTTATATTTATAATAAATTGAATTTAAGAGATGAGCACAATTAAAAAAACACAAAAACCAGTCGCTAAACAGATTCCCCAAAAAGAACATCAATTTGGATTTGTCTTTGCAAAAATGAATCTTTACCTAATGTTTATTGGAATCGCATTTTTAGTACTTGGTTATTCATTAATGGTTGGTGGAAAATCGAATGATCCTGCAGTTTTTAACGAAGCGATTTTCAACACCCAACGAATCATTGTTGCACCGATATTATTGGTGATTGGTTTTATAATTGAGATTTTTGCAATTATGTACCGTCCAAAAACTAAAACTCCTACAGACAACTTATAAACAATGACAATTTTTCAAGCAATTATCATTGCAATTGTCGAAGGAATTACAGAGTTTCTGCCAATTTCCTCGACTGGACATATGATCATCACTCAATCTATTTTAGGCATTGAGAGTACCGAATTTGTAAAAGCATTTCTGGTAAACATTCAATTTGGAGCAATATTATCGGTGATTGTTATTTACTGGAAACGTTTTTTTCAGACCATGAACTTTTACTACAAACTGCTCATCGCTTTCCTACCAGCAGCCGTCATCGGTTTTTTGTTGGGAGATTTTATCGACAGCATGTTAGAAAACGTAATTGTAGTAGCATCTACCCTGCTTATTGGCGGTATATTATTACTTTTTGTGGACAAATGGTTTAACAAACCCAACGAAAGTGACGAAATAAGCAACATGACTGCATTAAAGATTGGTTTTTTTCAATGCATCGCCATGATTCCAGGCGTATCCAGATCGGCAGCCACTATTGTGGGCGGAATGGCAAATAAAATGAGCCGGAAAGCTGCAGCAGAATTTTCATTTTTCTTAGCAGTGCCAACCATGGCAGCGGCTTCTGGATATAAACTTCTCAAACTAATTACCAATCCCGAAGGAACAGCCATGTTGAGCGAGAACTTAACAACCTTGCTCATCGGAAACGTTGTGGCATTTCTTGTCGCCATTGTAGGCATTAAATTCTTTATCGGATTTTTGACCAAATATGGATTCAAAGCTTTTGGATATTATAGAATTATTGTAGGTGTTATTATATTAACCTTAGCTGCTTTTGGCGTAGAACTAAACATCAACTAATTATGCACGATGACTTTCAGTCGGGCAGAATCATCCTAATCGACAAACCATATCACTGGACCTCTTTTAATGCAGTGGCCAAAATCAAATACATTATCCGTAATCATACAGGGGTGAAAAAGTTTAAAATTGGTCACGCTGGAACTTTAGATCCTTTAGCTACGGGACTATTAATTATTTGTATCGGAAAAAAGACCAAAGAGATTGACACTTTTCAAGCACAATCAAAAGAGTATACCGGAGTTTTCAAACTAGGAAACACCACCCCTTGTTTTGATTTAGAAAAAGAGATCGATTTTGAATATCCAACCTCGCATATTACGCCAGAACTAATTATGGAAACGGCAGCCACATTTGTTGGTGAGCAAATGCAAGTTCCACCCATCTATTCTGCCGTTAAAATAAATGGGAAAAGAGCATTTTCATACGCCCGATTGGGAGAAGAGGTGGAGATAAAATCTAAACCAATCACAATTTACGCATTTGAGGTGACAAAAATAGACCAAAATGAAGTTCACTTCAAAATTCAATGTTCCAAAGGAACTTACATCAGATCCATTGCCCGAGATTTTGGATTAGCGTTAGAAAGTGGCGCTCATCTAATCGAACTGAGAAGAACCAAGATTGGAGAATACAATGTAAATGACGCTTTTGACCCAGAAAACATCGCTGAAATAATTGAACATTTAAATCTAAATTGTTAAGTTATGTTAATGTTCTTTACAAAGGGGTATCGAATAGCGTAAATTTGCAAACTTGCATGCACATACTAAAATATCAATACATAAAAACCGTATATGAAATTATCACAATTTCGGTATCATTTACCACAAGAACTAATTGCATTACATCCTGAACCTGAAAAAGACAATACACGCTTAATGGTGTTAAACAGAAAAACACAAACAATTGAGCACAAACAATTTAGAGATTTGCTTAGCTACTTTTCAGATGGAGACGTAATGGTTTTGAACAACACCAAAGTTTTTCCTGCATTGTTGTATGGTGAAAAAGAGAAAACAGGCGCTAAAATTACTGTTTTCATGTTGAGAGAATTAGACCAAGAAGCTCGTTTGTGGGATGTATTGGTTGATCCTGCTCGAAAAATAAGAATTGGAAACAAACTCTATTTTGGGGATGACGAATCGTTAGTAGCCGAAGTAATTGACAACACCACCTCGCGAGGACGTACGTTACGTTTCCTTTTTGATGGCACACACCAAGAGTTTAAGAACAAACTTAAAGAGCTTGGCGAGACGCCACTTCCCGAAGATTTGCAAAAAATCAGAGACATCGTTCCTGAAGATAAAGATAACTATCAAACAATTTTTGCAAAACACGAAGGTGCTGTCGCCGCTCCTACTGCTGGATTACACTTTAGTCGTGAGCTTATGAAACGTCTCGAAATTAAAGGAATTGGATTTGCCGAAGTGACACTTCATGTTGGTTTGGGCAACTTCAGACAGATAGACGTGGAGGATTTAACAAAATACAAAATGGATTCCGAAGAGTTTATCATCACCGAAGAGGCTTCCATCATCATCAACAAAGCAAAAACAAACAAAAAGAACGTATGTGCTGTTGGAACAACATCCATGAAAGCGTTAGAATCGTCTACTTATCCTTCGGGATTAGTAAAACCGGATCACAAATGGACCAATAAGTTTATTTTTCCGCCATACGATTTCAACGTAGCGACATCATTTGTTACAAACTTTCACACATCTCA
Organism: Bacteroidales bacterium; assembly: GCA_038240835.1. Classification (GTDB taxonomy): domain Bacteria; phylum Bacteroidota; class Bacteroidia; order Bacteroidales; family WCHB1-69; genus JBAXTE01. The sequence continues at coordinate 7,331 of JBBRGJ010000020.1, forward strand.
ATCTTCTATGATGATGATGGCTTCGAGTTTTGCTGGCTATGATTTCTTAGCCGAAGCATACAATATAGCGGTAAAAGAGAAGTACAATTTCCTAACTTATGGGGATGCAATGTTGATTTTGTAATTTGCGCTCAATAAATATTTAATTTTTTGAAAAAACAAGTTATTATAACAGGTGGGGGTTCCGGCTCGAGAATGAAAACTGATATTCCAAAACAGTTTTTAGAAATCGACGGAATCCCTATCTTATTTTACTCCATGGTTGCTTTTGCACTCTTTGACCCCAACATTTCTATCATCCTAACGCTTCCCGAAAAGTCAATACCCTATTGGAAAAAGCTGGTCGCAAAACATAACTTCAACATTGAGCATCAAATAATTAAAGGGGGCGATACTCGTTTTCTATCGGTAAAAAATGGATTATCGCTTGTTTCAGAGCAGACAATTGTTGCCATCCACGATGCTGTTCGACCTTTTGTTTCGGCAGAAGTCATTGCAAAATCATTTTCGCAAGCAGAAACTCTTGATGGAGTAATCCCAATTGTTCACGTGGTAGATAGTGTTCGAAAAATCAATGTTCTCGAGAATCAGATTCTGAATAGAAATGAGATTTTTTCGGTTCAAACCCCTCAAGTTTTTCAAAGCAATTCATTAAAATCGGCATACTTAGTCGCCGAAAATTCTCTTTTTACAGACGATGCATCGGTGTATGAACATAGTTTCAATTCTGTATCAACCATTGAAGGAAATAGAGAAAATATAAAAATAACTAGTCCAATGGACCTCGTTATTGCAGAATCCTTCGTTAAATCACTATCGAACAATCCTTCCTTTCCACAAATAGGTTTTTTTAAGCGATAACAAAGCGATTGTAGCCACGTAGAGCGGATAAAGCAAAGAGAGCAAGACACTGACCAGAATCCATCCTCTAAACAAGGGCTGCGACCTTTGATATCTCCACAAAACAGACAAATCCACCAACCATTTACCCGCAAAGACAATACTTATTGCTAAAAAATCAGCATTCCAAAAAGAGAGCACCCACAATATCAACATCAAAAGCGACAACAAAAACACTAAAAGACTGAGCACAAAGGAATTTAAGAAAAACACTTTGGAGGATTTTCCTGCCCATCGAATTCGTTGCGATAGAAACTCAACAAAAGATTTGGGAGAATGCGTATAAACCATCGAAGAGTGGTTTGCGACAATAGATTTTGCACCATAACTGTCCAATACAGATTTTAGAAGAAAAACATCATCTCCAGACTTCAACTCTTCCCCTTCGGATTGCAATGAATCATAACTTTTTTTTCGAATGGCCATGTTGGCGGCATTGCACATAAACGGAAAATTTTTAGAAATTGCGCTTAATGAAGTCTCCAACATCGCGGCAAATTCCAACGCCATCAGTTTTCCAAATAGGGTTTGATGATTCGAGAATGAGACCAACCCACAAACCATGTTTACCGAATTGTCATAAAACAATTGCACTGTTGATGACACCCAATTTGGTTGGAAGCTGACATCTGCATCCGAAAAAAGCAATAGTTCACCTTTTGCCTCAGAGACTAAAAAAGATTGAGCTGTTTTTTTACCTTCAAGAAGTAACTCTGCCCCAGAAAATATTTTCACAGAAAAAGGCAGTGTTTTGAAAAGATGTGTAGCAAGCGAAAAAGTATCATCGGTGGAATTATCGTCAAAAAAAAGCAACTCAATCAATTCATGAGTGTAATCTTGCTGAGACAAGGTGTGAAATAGCAATTCAAGGTTTGGCGATTCGTTTCGGGCAACAATCACGATGGAAACAGAATGCGTGGCAACAAAATGATGCGTAGCCAGAAGTTTTTTACTGCTAATAAGAAACAACATTAAAGCAGTATAAAGGGCAAAACAGAGAAAAGCAAAGATTATCAATGCTCCCATTATTTATAAAATTTCAGTCGGTGGGTAAAAAAGCTACCAATAATAGCTGGAAAAATTATATTTACAATCCATACAAATACCGTTGCAAAAGTAACCGCCCATTGATAATCATATTCAGGCTCACCAGAAACAAACATTAATAAACCAAATAGATAGATTGACAATGAACCTCTAACTCCAATTTCCGAATAGACAACCGTAGGAATAAACGTTAGAAAAAGATAATAAACTGCGATAAAGAAATAAAGGTCAATCCCAGAAATATCAACACCCACCAAGCGAAAACTCAACCAAAGTTGATAGGAAAAAATCAAGTATCTAAATATACTGAGCAAAAGCACAATCAACATTTTTCGCGAAGAGACACTATTTAACACCTCAATCCAAGTATTTACTTTGGATAAAAAACGGTTGTGTTTGAAAAGATGAAAGTGGCTAAGCAGCGAGGATTTAAAAAAGAGGATGATAGATACAAACAACGCAATCCATGAAAAAGTGGCTGCCGAAAGGATCAATACCGTCTGTTGATTAGCAATTGAAAAATAAAGAATTATAAAATAAGTAAAACCGATGGTGCCAAAAAGAATAGTGGTAATTAACTGAGCAAAACTTCCAAAAAGAGTCAATACAGAAAGTCTCCCCTTTTGTTGCTCGGGAACAGAATAAACTCTGCCAATAAAATCTCCGGCTCTATTTGGAATAAACAGGCTAAAGAAAACACCAATCAGAATAGATTTTAAAGAGTTAGCAAAAGAGATATCAGCTACTTCAGCAATAAGGTATTTCCACTTAAACGTTTCGACCAGCCAGTTGAAAATTGCCAACACTAGAATAAGAAACAGCATCAATAGTGCGTCCATTGAAGCGATGGATTCCTTCAAGAAAGAGGCAAAATCGGCAAGGTTAATTTTGTCGAAGTAACGATAAAGCACGAGATAGCTTAAAATAAATATGATAATATTTATCCAAAGGTTCCTCTTTTTTAATAACTTTGCATTTATAAACAATTTCGACATTTTGGAAAAAATAATTTTAGGAATAGACCCTGGTACCAGTATAATGGGCTTTAGCGTGATAAAGGCTCAAGGGAAAACCGTAAATGTATTAATATTAGACGTATTAAAATTAGAGAAAATTGACTCCCATCCGTTAAAATTAAAAAAAATATTCGAGACTACGTTAAGAATCATAGAACAATATCACCCAGACAGTTTGGCTATCGAAGCACCCTTCTTCGGAAAAAACGTTCAATCGATGCTCAAACTGGGTCGCGCTCAGGGTGTTGCGATGGCTGCGGCTCTTTATAAAAACATTGAAGTTTTTGAATATTCCCCACGAAAAATAAAACAGTCGATTACCGGAAAAGGGGCAGCATCCAAAGAACAAGTAGCAGCCATGCTAACGAATCTGATCAGTTTCAGCAATCCCACCGACTTTTTAGATGCAACCGACGCATTGGCGGTAGCTTATTGTCATTTCTTACAGCGGAATACAACAGGCCCAACTACTGAGTACAATAGTTGGGCAAATTTTATTTTGAAAAATCCGGCTCGGATTACCAAAAAGTGATCAATTATTTAGGAATTGTATTTCGAATAACTTCGGCAATTCCCAAAAACTCATCCGCAGTCAGTTTCAATTTTTTGTTTTTAAAATCCAAATCCCCTACCGAATTAATCGGGACAAGGTGAATATGTGCATGAGGCACCTCAATGCCGATCACCGCGATTCCAATTTTTAAACACGGAAAATTGATTTTTATCGATTTTGCCACTTTATTTGCAAACATAAACAACCCCTTATAAATATCATCCGGTAAATCGAAAATATTATCGACTTCCATTTTTGGAATAACTAAAGTATGACCTTTTGCCAACGGGCTAATGTCTAAAAAGGCATAATAATTATCGTCTTCGGCCACTTTATATGAAGGAATTTCTCCTTTGATAATTTTGGTAAAAATTGTTTCCATAATCGTTAGTCTCTAGAAATTTCAATAATTTTAAAATCAATAATCCCCACAGGCGCATCCACTTGCACAATATCTCCGGTGGTCTTGCCCAATAATGACTTGGCAATTGGAGAAGCCACAGAAAGCTTATTTGCCTTTAAATCGGCTTCAGTTTCTGGTACAAGTATGTATGACATAACGGCGTTGTTTTTCAAATTTTGAATCGTCACTTTGGAAAAGAGTAATACTTTAGAAGAGTCGATTTTGGATTCGTCGATAATTCGAGCGTTAGCAATAATTACTTGCATCTTAGAAATTTTCAGTTCCAACAATCCCTGTGCTTCTTTGGCAGCGTCGTATTCAGCATTTTCGGACAAGTCACCTTTATCGCGTGCTTCGGCAATTTGTTCCGAAATTTTCTTGCGTTCTACAGAGGTTAAAAGAGTTAACTCCTCTCTTAATTTATCAAGTCCTTCTTGAGAGTAAAAAGATATTTTGTTCATAAATATTAAAATTTATTTGAGACCTTCATTTAAAACAAAAAGCCATAAGCAAATGCTCAATAGCTTTAAAAAATTAATAGAAGAGACCAAAATCGGTCTCTTCTATTAAAGGATTGTGCAAATATACACTAAAAATATTAATCTACAAATTGATTACAGCACCAATAGTATGGCAACCACCAAAATTACGAGTGGTACGATAAGCGTAATCTATTGAGAAATAAGAACCAGTTACTTTGTTCATAGGAACAATCACAGATCCACCAATATTAAAACCAGTATAAACTGATTTTGAAAGTTGAGCATCTAATTGATCTGATTCGTATGCGTATCCAGTACGAAGTTGAAGAATGTTATTCCATGAATATTCAACACCCGCAACAAATTGGTCTTTAGAAAACGCATTTGAGATAAAAGCACCTGCTAACGTCAAACGATGTTCAGCGTTATCATAAGAAAGAGAGGCATTTTCCTTTTTTGATTTTGCATTACCCGCAGCATCAGAAGGAACATTATCGCTCTCTTTTTTAGCCCAAAGGAAATCATAAGAAAGTCCCATAGTCAACATCGTAGGTAATTCAAATTCACCAGATCTTTGTTCCAAAGTTAGGTTGTTTGAAGAACCGTTAATCAAACCACGAACAGATAAACCATCACCGCTAAAACTCATAGGAGTACCTACGTTTTTAAGTGAAATTCCAAAACGTGCATTATTATATTTACCTGTTACATATTGGATACCAGCATCGATAGCAACACCAGTAGCTGACATATCAGAAATAGACTCATTCACGATTTTGACAACAACACCGCCATGAATTTGTTCTGAAAATGAGTTAGCATAAGCAACTGATATATTCAAGAACGAAGGTGAAAAGTTTCCAATATTTCCTTCTGGATCATTTTCGGTCGTTACAGGAATATCACCGAAACCCATTGAGGTAACAGATAACCCAAGAACTCCAGTTTCAGAAACTTTTTGAGTAATTCCAAATGCATTTAATGTTGCTCCTGAACCTAAAAGGTACTGAGTATGCATAAATGAAACTTGAGTTTTTTGAGTAAACGCAACACCTGCCACGTTCGAAAAGATTGCTTCCACACCACGGGCGTTGGCTACTCCAACGTTCCCCCAGCCTGTTCCGCGAGCCCACGGATTGATAAGCAGTTCTGCCGCTCCTGATTGGCCCGTACGGTCTTCATTCCCTGCATTTGCAATAAATGTAGATAATGTTAAAGAACACACCAACATTAAACTTACAACTCTTTTTATATTTTTTTTCATATCTTATTTTATTATATAATTGTAAACTATTGGATTAAATTAGAAAGAGTTTAAATCTGTTGGACGAAGGGCTCCAAACCACTTAATAACTTTTTCGCCAATACCTTCAGCTTTTACATGTATAATATAAACACCGCCAGAAATTGGGATACCTGCATGGTTTTTCAAATCCCAATCTAACGAGGTAATGGAGTTGTCATCTTTTTTGAATTGACGAACCAATGAACCATTTACAGCATAGATTGAAACCGTACAATTAACCGGTAGATTTACAATTTTAATTCTGTTATCCAACTGACTAGTTTCATATGTTGAGAATCCATAATATGGATTAGGAACTACATTGATTAAGTCTAAAGCTGATTTAGCTACATCGTTCACATTCGTTTGAGTAGCAAAAATTCCAGTATTAAAACGATATAAAGGGAAGTTGTCGTTTGTTACAACAGCAGGTGCGTCGTTGGTTGTAGCTAGGTAACGTTTGTAAGGACGAGCTACACGAATTCTGATTTTACAATCTGTTTGCAACCAGTTTTGTGAAGGAACAGCTAAAGGAATAGAAGTCCACATTGCATTAGCATACAAGTTTCCTTTTTTCACTTTACGTAAGTTTTGATTCGTTGTAGCCATTACTTCAGCAAATTTAGCTCTTAACCATGCGCCTTCGTCATAAGAAGGACAATCGAAAGAAACATCTGGAGTCGTTCTATTGTTTTGATGCCCCATGATGTAGATAAAGTGTTTACCACCAAAAAGAACGTCACCTGTTGAGGAAAAGACATTACTAGTTGGATTGAACTTCATATCGTTACCATTGTCATAACGCAACCATGAATCTTCACCAAACATAATGTTTAAACGTTCCCCAGTTTCAACATTAATTGCATAACCTGGGAACCAACCCATACCTTCACCATCACCATCAGCTAGACCATTTTTGCCTACTGAAGGAGCTTTACGAAGTTCAAGTTTAATTGCACCACCTTCTGCTCTTGATATTTCGTCGCAAGTTTCAATAACAGGACAACGAGTCCATTTAGATTGGTCAGCAGTTAATACGATATTCACACTATACAAAGAGCTTAAATTTCTAGTAAACCCAAGTTCGTCAGGGAAACCAGGATTATTATCCCATCTACCGGCCAGTTGATAAGGAGCCCAAGTACGATTAATTATTTTCTCATATTGTTCTTCTGCATCATACCAGAATTTGGCAGGAGGAGATGCTCTAGGTAGATAATAATCGACTAATTTAGCTTCATCAGCAGAAGGAGAATCACCATAAGCCAATGTGCCAGATCTAATCCAGTTTAAAGGACCATCGCCATCAACATCAGGAACACCCGTTATCCAAGTCTTATTAGGATCCCCAAAATCAATAGACGCTTCTAGAAATTTAGTGCTTAGTACATTTTTAGGTCCGTCAGTTGAAGTAATAGCTTCTGGGAATAGGTATTCAAAATTAAATTGTTGAATTTGCACTGAAATACCTAAATCCATAATAAGTTGTTCGTTTCCTAATGCAATAGACTGACTACTTGTAACAGTATTCATTCCTTCGCCAGAGATTTCCCAACCAAAAGTATTATTGACTTCACCAGCACTAGTTGGGTTGGTAAACTTCAATAAAAATTCACCCGCTTTCACATTTAAAGGGTCAACTACTTTAATATTAAGAGGTCCTTTGTTAGGTTCGTACAATAAATCATCAGATTTCCAAGGAGCACCCGACATAATTTTATCAATAGACGTTTGAGTTAAGTCCAAAATTAATCCACCGTTTCCTTGACCTTCAATACGAGTTATTTGTGGTTGATCGCCATAAGAAGCTTGCATTTGAGTTCCAAAAGCTTCAGGAGCAGGAATATGAGGGATAACAGTAATAGGAGTAATTGATCCAACCGCGGATTTTCTACCCGCTAAGTAAGTGCGTTTTTGTCCATACAAACCGTTTGTAATGTTAGGATCTTGTGAGTAAGGAGCAAATTTATTATATGAATACGCAATTGCGATGTAATAATATTTTTGGTGATTGACTAATCTTTTATCTCCAGTAGCAAATTGATCTTCAACAATTTTAATACTATGGTTAATTCCACTGTTTCCACCATTTACCATCTCTTGAGGAATATTTCCACCAATCTCATCATTGTATGTGTAATTAACCAATCTTCCTATTGGGCTACCTGCATTATCAAGGTTTTTAATATCACATTGGTAAACCAAACGAGATTTGTCAGCATCATAAATATCAGAAACAGAAACAGAAGCATCAATTAATTGAAATACTTGATATCCTTCAAATGTATAATATTGGTCATACAATACATTATCAGCATCTTTTACAGGAATAGTAGGATCAAACTCTTTGTATTGTTCGTTAAAGTTGTTAGAGTTGCTAGGGTTAGAAAGATATAAAATAACTTCTTTATCAAGTTCTTGAGCAGCTAAATTAGGTGCATCAGGACCATCAAGTACTTTAAAGCAGTTGTCAAATAATACTTGACATTTATCATCCACACGTTTTAATAATTCAACCGAAGCATAAGCACCACCAGAAGTAGCACGTGCCCATGGAATACCAACTGTAATGTAGTTAACAGCACCTGGATATAGTGTAAATGGACCCGCAGATTGCATAAAACGACGATCACCATTAGCATTGTTCATGTTTTTCTCAGTCCAAGGTGTAGCCTGATACGAAGCAGGTATAGGAGTTCCAAAAGTACCCCAATTCCATGGATCAGTATTGCCTGGGAACATAAATGCACAAGCAATACCTGCACCATAACCAGTTCCACCATAGGTCATGCTTGTATTATCTTTCCAGATACCTTTAAGCATGTTGTAATATTCAACAGCTATACTTGGATCATTCATTGCAGCAACTCCACCATTATTGTTATGGAAAACGAATCTTCTCATACCAAAACGTTCGTTATCTACAATACCATCACCAAAGTTAACCCCATTGATTGCTTCAGCTCTAATTTTAAGATCAATAGAAGGAATAACCAAATTGGTAGTAGTTGTAAAGTTTGTGAAATTTTGAACCAATCCATCACTAGTTACAGGATCTAATCCTACAGGTAATTGACTAAGATTTGGACTATCATAACCATCAGGATCCATGTAAGGTCCTTGGAAAAAATCGACTCCAATAGCGGGAGGTTGAATTCCGTATTGATCATATCTACCAGTACCATCTACTTCATCACCATTATAACAGAAACCTAAACCACGTTTAACATCACAGCCAACATAATCATCAGAACCATCACCAATATCAGTATCAACCCATTGACTAAAATAAGTTTCTGTTAATGTATAGGTAGATCTATTGATAATCTCATACGAGTAGAAAGTCATGTTATTAATTTCATCGTTGGTTGCAAAAGCAAAAGCTTGAGCACGAATTTCTAAACCGATAGGTTCTCCTTTTGATTCAGTATGAGCAGCACCTTTATCGTTAAAAACCCACCAAATAGTTTGGTCACCTTTTAATACTTGATCCACAAGCATACCGCCTTTTACAACGCCACCCATCGCTAAGCTAGAGTCAGAGTCCATAGTAGGGCGAGGAGCATTTCCCATATTTGCAGGGTTAGTAGGGCAAAGAGAGTTGGCGAAATCATAATATGGATAATCACCTTTAGTCCAGTCATATTCAAAATCACCATCTTTATCGAAGAAAGGAGCCAAATAAAAACTTTGATTTGGGCTTCTGTCGATAGGATGTGCAGGCCAATTTTGGATTACCAATGGAACAGAATATCCGTCTGGCATTTGAACACCACTATTATATGCAATAAATTGTTCAACATCAAAACGGGTAATTCTCCATTGTTTATCATACATTGCACAAGTAGATTGGTCAATGGCGGCAGTTCCATCAATGGTTAACGGTCCAGTCCAATAATCATTTCCAACTTGGCGATAACGAAGGGCAGCTAATTTAAGCTGACCGTTCACATCTTTTCCACCAATCCAAAGAGAAGCGGAGAACATGGATGTTTTTCTAGATCCCTTAGGAACTTCGTATTTTGAGGTTTCAAAATCCCACCACATATCACCACCAGTGTTGATACGTGCACGGACGTTGTTCAGATTTAATTCAGAAGAACCAGAAGCTGGCACACAGAATGCCGGCTTGGCTTGATCTGTACTTTTGCGAATTTCACCCTTCCATTTGTCTGCAAAAGCTGATGGGCTTAAAAGCACAAGGCTAAAGAGTGATGCAGCTATAAGATTAATTATTTTTTTCATTATATCTATTTTTTTTCTTTAATTACTTTCTTTAAGGCTACTATATTAGAATCCAAATTGAACACCTAAGTTAATTCTACGAGGCAAACTGTAGTTGTAAGGATTGCTAACCATTGCGCGATAATAATCGATGAATGATTGAGGATCGTTGTATGAGTTAATTTGACGTTGATACTCAGCAGAAGCTAAGAAACCATCATCATCAGGATTACCTGTATAACCATAAACAGAGGTTGCATTACGGAAGTTAAACACGTTTAAAACTTCTAAATAAACAGTTAGATAACCAATTTTAGTTGTTTTTTTGGTCTCTTTATCTTTTTTCAAAGCAAACATAAATCCTTTATCAATTCTTGCATCAATCCAGAATTGCCATGGAAGATTAGAACCGTTTAAGTTTCCAGAGATTTGACGAGTTCCAACACCTGTAATACTTGTTACTTTAGAAGAACGAGTGTAAGGAGAGCCGGATGAACTATTGAAAGTAAAGTTGATCCCTGTATTTTCTAACCAGTTTATAGTTTTTGCTTTACCATCTTTGGTTTCGCGAGTAGTTTTTGGTCCGTTATAATCTTTACCAAAACCAAATCTGTAATCAACATTAGCTTTCACAGCATGTCTTTGGTCAAAGTTAAGGTTTGATAAAGTTCTTAAGTTTGGTTGACCTGATGCAACGATACTTTTTGAAGAAGAGGCATCTGAACCAGTACCTTTAGCAAATTGTAATGTATAACTTCCACGAAGACGGATGTTGTTAGATTGTCTCAACTCATAAGAAAGAGCGAATCCTTGAACAGTACCAAAATCGATATTATTGAAAGAGTAGTATGTATTAGGATATGCTTCCGAAAAACGATAAGCTTGAACTTGGTCACGGTTTTCTGCGTAGTAAGCAGTAATTGTAACCACAGATTTTTTGCTTAATGTTTGTCTAAATCCTAATTCATAATCGACTTTTTTCTCAGGTTTCAAACTTGGGTTTGCAACATCATTCGTTCCTGATTTCTCAATATAAAGATAACTAACAGGGTTCATAAAAACTCCCGAAGTTGGTCGTTTTGTAATTACATCATAATGCGCAAAGAACTGAGCTTTATCAGACACTGGGAAAGAGAAAGACACACGTGGCATCACAGAGAATTGAGGAACATAATCTTTAAATGCTTTTGCAGATAATTTCACAGAAGGATCTTCTACTAAGTAAGGAGTAACTCTACCTGTAGCTGTTCCTTGTGAAAGGATAGACGGATCGGTGATCACCAACCCTTGTGAGTTATACCAATCACTCCCATTACGATATCCCATAATTTGAGTTGGGTTATTTGCATCGTTAATATACACTACATAATCAGCACCCATATTGTCGGGGTGTGACATGTCGGAAACTTCAGATACAGTTCTAGCTGGAGCTAATAGATAGTTATCTTTCAACACTTTTTGGTTTGCATCAAAACGGTCAACACGAACCCCAACGTTAAATACTAAACTTTCCAAGAAGAATTTATCTTGAATGTAACCTGCCATGTAGATAGGATCGTATGAGCCTACGCTTCTTTTGTAGTTTCCGTTGCCATCTTTTGCAGTCAAGAAATCTTCAATGCTACTTTGTCCTTTAGTTTTGTTTCCTAAGTGATCGTATCCTGAATATCCAACGTATGAATAACCATCATTTAAAAGTTCATCAGCGCTAAACATATCAAGTGAATAAGAGGAAGGATCTAAATTATCAACATCTACCCAATCTGTACCATTAACCGCTAATCCTAATTGTTTACGAAGATTTACATCAAAGTAACGTTGTGATCCTTGGTCATATTTAAGGTTGTATTTTACAGTATCAGCAAAGGTTAAGTTACCAAAACCATCGTCTACATATACTCTCATTGGATTATCAAGATCTAACTGTTTGATATGAGAGTTAGCTAATTGACGCATTAAAGTCCACATACCGGTTGCACCTAAATTAAATGAACTTGTAGATTTTTGTTCGTATTGGAATCCAAATTCGAACGCATGTTTTCCAATATCTGCACTACCATTAGCGGTAAATCCAGTTTGAGTTTGGATATATTTGCTATAACCTGAGTTTCCAACACCCGGAGCGTTATACAGACCAAAAATTGATGCTGGATTTTCTCCATTAAGCAATGCAAAACCACTTTGTAGGTATGAATAGTTTCTGTAATAATCGTTACTATTTTCAAGTTGGCCATACAAATCGTAATAACCAGAAGTATAATTAGCAAGATATGGGTTTAATTCAGAACGTTGGAAAGTTACCAATGTGTCATAATAGTTAGTAAGAGCCATTACATCTTTATACTCGATATTGTCGATGGTAATGTCTTTACGTTCGTAAAATGCATTTTTATACGTTTTGAACTTGCCAATATAACCATAATCAAATATATTGTCTTTATGAACAACATCATAAGAAGATGAATTGATACGGCTATAATCTAATTGAATTTGATAGAAAATGTTTTTAATAAACGATGAGGTATCACCGGTTAAGAAACGTTGCCAGAATTTACCATAAACAAACATAGCACCTGTTTGTGTTTCACCATTTCTATCTGAGTTGAACATAGAGTTGGCAAATGACCAGTCGCGATATTTACTATAGTTATATGATCCTCCAAAAGTAAGGTTTGAATTTTTTACAAGTTTTAAGTCAAATTTACCAGTAAAATCAGCACTTAAGTTTCCAGCATTTTCACGAACACGGATTTTCTCCATGTCTGAATTTCTAAGATACTCAGCATTGTAATAGTTAATACCAGTATATCCAACAGGACGAAGAGGATTGTCGATAATACTTTTTCTAACATCATCTTTCATTTTGTATGTTCCACCTTGAGCAGGCGAACCATCTTTATATGAAGCAATTTCTCCAGAAATAAAGAATCCCATTAACGCTTGATTGCTTTTTTTCTTCTTAATAAGTGGTCCATTCAAACTAAATGCTCCAATAAAGTTATTGTAACCATCTAGTGAACCAGCAAACTCTAAACTTCCACCATAAATATTGGTAGGTCCTTTGGTGTTTATTACTAATACACCACCAGTAGCCTCACCATATTTTGCAGGTGCTCCACCTACAATCATCGAGATATCTTGGATTGCAGATTTTGGAACAGAAAAACCACTTGCTACTTTTACACCATCGATGTAAGTAACAGTACCATCAGTTCTTGATCCACGCACACTACCCATTTGACCATCGTTGCCCTGCACCCCAGCCATGTTGGCTACAAGAGAAGCAGCACCACGACCTGGTGAAGATTTAATTTCACCTGCATCCATGGTTTCGGTAACGCCTTCTGGATTGATGAGCGGTCTTACCCAGATAACCTCTACAACGTCAAACTCAGTAACTTTATCTTGAAGTTTTAAATCCCTCAAATAGGTTATCTGGTCGTTTGTAACTTTAACATCTCTAATAAGTAAATCAGATTTACCTACATAAGAAATTCTAATGTCATAGATTCCAGGTTGAATTGGTTTGATTGTGAAGTCCCCATCATAATCAGTCTGAGTTCCGGTAATTAGCTTCTCATTTTGCATTGCAGCAACAGTCGCAAAAGCTACAGGGTCCTTACCTTCTGTCACTTTCCCTTTTAGGGTCCCTTGGGAATACGCCATGCTACTGATAGCCAGCAGTATCCCGAATGTAAACAGTAATTTTCTCAACATACCCGTTGTTTTTATTTGTTATTAATTGTGCTTATTTATTCTAAATTAGAGGGTAAAAATAGATATTTATTTTAAAATACGAAAACATATTTTTCAAGGTAATGGCAGTATATCATATACATCATTAGTGATCAGCATTTTACATGTTCAAAAATAATATAAATAAATTCGCCAAATATGAAAATGCAAGGGAAGAACGATGTTATTCTATCGATGAACGGTTGATTTTACTCTTTTGGACATGTTTTATCTTTTTTAGGAAAAATTCGTTGCCAGCAACTCCGTTTTTTTACCTTAGTTTGGTCCATCATTTTTGATTTGTTTCCAACTATTCGTTTGCGAGTTTTTTTGTCTTGAATTTTCATGTGCCTTTTTTGGGCTTTTTCGTATTCCTTTTCGGCCTTTTTTTTCTTGGCTTTTTCTACTTTTTCAATCTTTTTAGCTTGGCGTTCTTGGTCGGTTGTTTTACATGAGGGCGTCGTTAGAATTAAAGATACAGAAAACAGGCATATTAGCAATGGAAAACTGATCCATTTGTATCTCTTTTTGAAGGGTTTTCGCATTTTTTTATGATGATTACTATGTTTAAAAAGACTTTATAATTCTAATGGGTTCTCATCCATTTTTTTAGATAATTTTTCAAAGGTATACAATATTAAATTCATCTACAAAAAAACTAACTGAAAAAATAATGTCGAATAATCTGGGATTTCTAAAATCGTAATAAATTATACAAATATAAGGTCGAAATGATTTTTTTACTGTTAATACACTGTTAATTAAACGCTATTTGGGTAAAATAAATCATTTTTTTTGGGAATCATTGCAAAATATCAAAAATTATGCTTCTCGTTAAAATATTTCAGCAATATAGATTGGGATAAATCAAAGTGTTTCGCAACACATTGCAGAGACAAAATGAGGGTGTTCTAAAAAATAAATATCAAAATTTACAGATGACTCTTTGAATAAAAACTTCCCTTTTGCAGAGAATGAGTGAAAATCAAAATCAAAGAGGGCCATATCTTCGGCAAATATCACTCCTTCTAGTCCCATGGCTTTATACATAGCCTCTTTGGCGCACCAAGTATAGATGGCAGTTTTTTCGGGCGATCGATTTTCAGCATTTTCAATCTCTAATTTACTCATAAACTTATGTCGAACCCTAAATGCTTTATCTGAATAAACCTCAATATCCACCCCTACCCTTTTTTCGGTGCTCGAAATGGCTTGCGCATAATTTCCAGAATGAGAGACTGAAATATGATTGGATTGGCCAGTTAAAAATGGTTTTCCATTGGACAAATACTCAATGGGAATATGGGTATTATCATGAATACTCATCAGTGCATTTCTGTACGAAAGCCATTGCCTTTTGCGAAGTTCGGACTTCAATTCCCCAAGATATTCCAACTCGAAATCCGACAATGGAATACCCGCTTGGAGCATCTCTATCGATTCGGATATTTCCCAAATCACTGAGTTGAAATCTGTTTTTTGGATATGTACTAGCTCCGGCATGAATTGATTTTTTTTACAAAAGTAAGATTTTTTTTGAAGATAATAGTTGACCAGGTGAGCTAGCAAGTGAAATAGCTAATACAAAGAGCTGTTACGCAAAACTCGCGGAGAGGGGCACAAAGGTTCACAAAAAGGGGAATACAGAAGTAAGAAGTGAAGTGAAGAAAAAGTTATATGAACCTAAGAAGATGACTGCGATGCAATGATTCGCCGCGGCAAACTCGAAGTGTCAAAGGTATCGATTACGAAGAAGAAGAAATTTGCTAATGTGATAATTTAGATAGCAAAATTAGATAGCTAATACAATAAAGAAATTACGCAAGCGAGTCTAAAATGCGAAGCCCGACTCGCTTTGCGCGCTCGGCCACATGGCTACTCGGCTACTTCCTCACTGATCAAATATGAATTCATTCTAATCTGAAATAATTACAAAAAAAAGTATTTCTAGTCTATTTAATTAGGGTTATATTCTAAATTGTTAAATGAATGATGATCAATATGAAGATTATTTGTATTTTTGCAAACAAAAACATATTACAAATGACAGATTATAAAGTAGCAGACATTAAATTGGCCGAATATGGTCGTAAAGAAATAGAAATTGCAGAGCACGAAATGCCAGGTTTGATGGCGCTTAGAGAAAAGTATGGCAAAACCAAACCTTTGCAAGGCAAACGCATCATGGGTTCGTTGCACATGACTATTCAAACAGCGGTATTAATTGAAACTTTGGTAGAATTAGGTGCTGACGTTCGTTGGGCTAGTTGTAACATATTTTCAACTCAAGATCATGCAGCAGCAGCAATTGCAGCAGCAGGTGTTCCTGTTTTTGCTTGGAAAGGCGAATCCATGGAAGAGTATTGGTGGTGTACTAACCAAGCATTAAGTTTTCCTGGTGGCAAAGGTCCTCACTCTATCGTAGATGATGGTGGTGATGCAACTTTATTGATTCACCTTGGATATAAAGCAGAAGAAGATCCAACAGTATTAGATGTTACTCCTTCATCAAAAGAGGAAGAAGTAATTTTCAATACACTTAAAACAATTTTAAAAGAGACTCCAACTCGTTGGCATCAAGTGATTGCTGAACTTAAAGGTGTTTCGGAAGAGACTACCACTGGAGTTCACCGTTTATACCAAATGATGGAACGTGGCGATTTATTAGTTCCTTGCATCAATGTAAATGACTCTGTAACAAAATCAAAATTTGACAACTTATACGGTTGCCGCGAATCATTAGCAGATGGTATCAAACGTGCCACTGATGTGATGCTTGCTGGTAAAGTAGTGGTTGTTTTAGGTTATGGTGACGTAGGTAAAGGATGTGCGCACTCAATGAGAACTTACGGATCGCGAGTAATTGTGACCGAAATTGATCCAATT
Organism: Bacteroidales bacterium; assembly: GCA_038240835.1. GTDB lineage: Bacteria > Bacteroidota > Bacteroidia > Bacteroidales > WCHB1-69 > JBAXTE01. Next base: position 23,862 of record JBBRGJ010000020.1, read on the forward strand.
TGTGCATTACAAGCAGCCATGGAAGGATTTCAAGTAGCTCCTACCGAAGATGCGTTAGAAGAAGGAAACATCTATGTGACTACTACTGGTAACCTTGGCGTTATCACCATCGATCACATGGCAAAAATGAAAGATCAATCCATTGTTTGTAACATTGGTCACTTTGACAATGAGATTCAAGTGGAAGAACTTGAAAACTTCCCTGGAATTCAAAAAATAAACATCAAACCTCAGGTTGACAAATATATCTTCCCTGATGGACATTGTATTTTCTTATTGGCCGAAGGTCGTTTGGTAAACTTAGGTTGCGCTACTGGTCACCCTTCATTTGTGATGAGTAACTCATTTACCAATCAAACATTGGCTCAAATTGATATTCACGAAAACAATTATGACGTAGATGTTTATCGTTTGCCTAAAAAATTGGATGAAGAAGTAGCTCGCTTGCACTTAGAAAAAATTGGCGTGAAACTTACCAAATTAACTGCAAAACAAGCAGCTTATTTGGGTGTTGACATCAACGGACCATACAAAGCAGATCACTACAGATACTAAGAGTATTATATTTTAGAAAAGGGTTGTTTTTCGGAACAACCTTTTTTTTTGTCTAAAATTTCCATTTACTTTTCAAACAATTATCTCGTTGTGGTTGTTGTAGAGACTAAAACCAAACAATAAAACAATGGAAAATAAATCATTAGAAATCTTGAAAATGGCGATTTTGATGGAACGCCGTGGTATCGAATTTTATCAAACAGTAGCTAATCAGACAAAAGATGAGCAAGTAAAAAACATTTTTACCTTGATGGCAAAAGAAGAGCAGTTGCATGCGCAAACACTTTCGCAACATTACAAAACATTCCAAAAAACGGGTACTTTTGAGCACATCGATTTAAACAACATGGAAGAAGAAGATACAATTTCTAAATTAATTTTAAATTCAAGCATCAAAAAAAGCATCTCTGCGGCAAGTTTTGAAGCTGCTGCAATATCCGCTGCCATCGATATGGAAAACAAAGCGATTGAAGTGTATTCAAAAAGAGCCAAAGAATCTACCGATGAAAACGAAAAAGCACTCTATGTATGGTTGACCGATTTTGAACGAGGACACCACAAATTGCTGAACGACCTCAACACCGAATTAATGCATGAGATTTGGAATGATAACCATTTTTGGCCATACTAGAATTCAGAAAATTCTACACACAAAAACAACTATTTTAAACAGAATACAATGAGAAGTATAATACTAACGCTCACAATTGTGGCATCTATGTTATTTGCAAATGCCCAAAGCAATATTTATAAGTTTACCGTAAAGACTTTGGATGAACAAGATTTCAAATTTTCATCGTTAGCGGGAAAGAAAATCATGATTGTAAATACAGCTTCCAAATGTGGATTGACTCCACAATACGAAATACTTGAAAAAGTTTACAAACAGTACAAAGATGACAATTTCGTTATCATTGGGTTTCCTGCAAACAACTTTTTAAGTCAAGAACCAGGCAACGCAACTGAAATTCGTGAATTTTGCACCAAAAACTACGGAGTTTCTTTTCCTATGATGGAGAAGATATCTGTAAAAGGAGACGACATGGCTGAGATATACAAATGGCTCACCACTAAGTCGTTAAACAACGTTTTAGACAGCGATGTAAGTTGGAATTTCCAAAAGTACTTAATCAATGAAAAAGGGGAATTGGTGGGAAAGATTTCGCCAAGAGAAAAACCAGATTCTGAAAGAGTTATTCATTGGATTAAAACTGGAGTACTTAAAGAGAAGTAACGATTAGGGAAAGTAAAGAGGAACAGAATAAAGCTCGTATCTCTTGAACTTTAACAGAAGTCATTTTATTAAAAAAGAGGCTGTCTTTTCGGACAGCCTCTTTTTTAATATTGTATTCTCAACTATTAGTTGATATCAATCACAAAAGGAACTCTTGCTTGAACGCCTTTCATGTTTTTAAGCGATCGGATATAATCTACAAACATATATGACTCACCTAATTCTCTTTCCAAAATAGAGGCCTGAGCATTGGTTGTATTGTCGAGCAATTGTTGGATAAACTCTTTTTGAATAGGTTTGTAAATGATTCTATATTTGTCAAGTTTTGCATGTTTTGCAGCTAAATCAATAGCGGTTTGCAATCCACCTATCTCATCCACGAGACCAAGTTTTTTAGCATCTAAGCCACTCCAGATTCTACCTTGACCGATGCTATCCACTTTGGCGATGTCCATTTTTCGGCCATCTGCCACACGTTTGATAAACGTTGCATAAATACGCTCAATACTTTTCTGAATGGTTGCATATTCGTAAGTGTCTAACGGACGATAGATATTCATGTAATCAGAGTGAGCATTTGTTTTTACAACATCCACCGTAATTCCCAGTTTATTGTTGAGTAATTTTTTCACACTTGGAATAAATCCAAATACGCCAATAGAACCAGTTAAAGTAGTAGGTTCGGCCACAATAGCAGTAGCTGCACAAGCAATATAGTAACCACCCGAAGCAGCGTAATCGCCCATGGAGATAACTACAGGTTTTTTAGCTTTTGTAAGCGCTACTTCTCTCCAAATAATCTCGGAAGCCAATGCACTACCTCCGGGAGAATTGACACGCAAAACAACCGCTTTAATATTCTCATCTAATCGGGCGGCTCTTATTTCTTTGGAAAGGGATTCACCACCAATTGATTTATCGGTACCTTGACCATCGTTGATTTCTCCAACTGCATAAATTACCGCTATTTTATCTTTAGAACGAACATCTTCAGCTTTCGATTTAGAAACAGTGCTGTAATTGGCGATGGTAACTAACTCAAGGTCTTTATCTTCAGCAACTTTCAAACGTTTTTTTAGATCTGAAATAAGTTCGTCTTTATAAACAAGTCCATCTACGAATTTCAATTCTAAACATTTTTCTGGTTCTTGCAAAGTCAATTCATCTGCTACTTTATTGATGGTCTCTTCCGATATTTTGCGAGATGTAGAAATACCAGAACAAAGGTGTTTCCAAGTAGAACCCAAATAGGTCATCAGTTGTTCTCTATTTGCTTCACTCATTTTGTCAAGAATAAATGGTTCCACCGCTGCTTTAAATTTTCCATGACGGATAATTTGAGGTTCAATTTCCAATTTCTGAAGCAATCCTTTGTAGAACATCACTTCCATGCTCAACCCTTTTAAATCGATGGTTCCCTCTTTGTTTAAATAAACTTTATCGGCTACAGAAGCAAGATAATAAGCACGTTGACTATAATTGTCGGCGTAACTAACAATTGATTTTTTAGATTTTTTAAACTCAATAAGTTCATTTCTTATTGCCTCAATGGAAGCAGGAGCAGCGATCACATCTCCGAAATTCAAAAATATCATTTGAATGTTAGGATCGGTGGCCGCATCTTTAATTGATTTTACAATTTTGTCTAATCCCAAAGGATGATTTGATTTCATGTTGCCAAAATCAAAATTCTCAAATGGATTGTTTCCAGAACGCTCTTGGATTGGGTTGTTTAACGTGATTTCTAATATGGAATTTGGTTTCACATTTACGTCCTTATCACTTCCCGCTGAAATAGCGGAGACAATGATTCCGATAAAAATAATAAAAACCAAAATCCATGTAAGAAAAAAACCCAACATGGAAGCAAACATAAATTTAAAAAACTGTTTCATATACTTTAAATTATTAAGGATTAATAGTTCATTTTGATTATTCAAGGTCAAATTTAGAAAAAAAGATTTAATAAAAACTACTTTTTCGATGTAAAGGCAATTTAATAAGATAAGATGGTGGGTTTGGATGAAGTATTGGGTTTATTATGCTGAAAACCATTTTACTTCGAGAAATTTTCTTTTTTAGTGTCACTTTTGTCTTGATACAAAAGTAACCAAAATCACGATAGCTCCTATGTTTGCAAAAATATTAATTTTGCATAATTAAAGTGAAAGGAATAAGAGTCAACCGATGGCTAAGTAACTCTTGAAGTATATTGTGCGATAGATATAACCTTATTCCTTTTATCTCTTAGAGTTTGAACAGAATGTAAGGAATAGTGCAATGCATTATATCCAGAATATCCAACTAGGAGAAAAAACGAAGGGAGATTCATCACTTATTAACCTAAAAACGAAAGTTATGAAACAAGTTTTAAAAGAAGTATTAGGGGTAGATGTTGCACAAAAAGAATTAGTTGTAACACTCGGAAGAATGTTTAACGATTTATCAATTGAGTTGTATGCTCATCGAGTGTTCAAGAACTCTGAAGCTGGGATTATTTCCTTATTGAAGTGGGTAAAACTACTTGCTGATAAAGACATAAGAGTCCATGTTGTAATGGAGGCAACAGGTGTTTATCACGAGAAATTCGCATACTATTTAGACGATAAAGGCTATGATCTAAGCATAGTATTGCCAAACAAAATAAGCAATTATATAAGGACCTTAGATGTCAAAACAATTACAGATAAGACTTGTTCCGAGGCCATTGCGCGATTCGGATTAGAAAGAAAATTGAGTTTTTGGAGTCGTCCTCACAAAGTTTATAAAGAATTAAAGCAACTTACACGTGAGCGAGATCAAATCGTACAAGAGAGGTCAATGGTTAAAAATCAGCTACATGCTGAAAAAACTGAGGCAGAGCCTAATAAAAGGAGTATAGAGCGTTTGAAATCTAGAATTAAATTTCTAAACAAACAAGAAGCTGAAATTAAAAAAGATGTTGGGAAAATAGTAAGTAGTGACAATGAATTAAAGCAAGAAGTGGCTAGAATTACCACAGTGCCAGGGATCGCAATATTGACAGCAGTAACTGTTCTTGCAGAAACGAATGGATTTGAATTAGTTCGAAATAAGAAACAACTCACCAGCTATGCAGGGTTTGACGTAAAAGAGAAACAATCGGGAACCTCGGTGAAAGCTAAGCCCAAAATATCAAAACGAGGAAATAGATATTTAAGAAAAGCATTGCATCTTCCTTCTTTATCAGCGGTAAAGTATAATGAGCAACACAAGGAAATGTATGTGAGAATTGTGTCAAAATGTGGAATAAAGATGAAAGGTTTAATAGCTGTACAAAGAAAAATGCTAGAACTAATATATGTAATATGGAAAAATAAAACAGTTTTTGAAAAAGAGTACGAACAAAAAAGAGCTAACAACACAATAAAGGTTGCTGCTCTTATGCAAACTAGCTTATAGCTGTTTTAGAAAACAAAGATAAAAAAAAAATCAATATTTATTTGGAAATTAACACAGAATCTATCGGGACAAGATTTCGCCAAAAAAGCTAAAAGAGATACTTGGTAGGTCAATGCTTGCATCCCCTAAAGATAAGTTGACTTTTTCTTGCAATCACTTTTTAGTAAATTCCGATTTCAACGCCAACCATTGTTCGTGGTAATTCTACGGAGTTGGTGCCGTTAAATTTTGAGTTGATTAGATTCGACATTCTGTAGGACGACCAAACGGCAAATCGTTCATTTCCGACCCTTGCTTTTATTCCCCAGTTTAAATCGGTGATATAATTGGGTTTATATAGGGTTGTTTTTACTTTGGTGCTCCCGTTGTATGGCGTTGATAATTTGTCCCAGTAGTTGTGACGAGCTAGATAATTAACGGTTGCAAATACTCCTAAATCAAAATATTTTCCTACTTTATTGCCTCTTTTCCCAACGTTTATTCGGTTGAAATAATCCAATCCAAATGAGGATATGCTGATGTACTCTTTGTCGTGCATCAGAGTATCTGGAAAAACATTGGTCCCATATTGTGCTATTCGAAACCGGGTATTCGCAATGGTGAAATCTGCTCCCATGGCGTAATTGCTTGCCAGTTTTAATTTGTATCTAATTCCAAATTTCCAGTCTCTCGACAACCCATATTTTAAATCAAAAGCACCTCCTTCGGGGAATCCAACCACCATTCCGTAAGAGCCAAATACATGGATAAAATTCGTTCTATTTTGTCCCCATTTTCCGCCCTGATATAGAGTCTCTGGATTTTCCACCATCATTACCTCTTGCGCCATGATGGTTGTCGAGAATAATATCGACAGTAGTATTATTGCTATCTTTTTCATGTTTTTTAATTATTTATTATTCAATGTGTTAATTGTATTATTGCTCCATTCTTGAGTTTTGTTTTTATAAGAAATTCGCAAGGTATATCCTGCTGGAATTTCCGATAAATCGATCGAAATTGGGTTTTCGGAATAGACGACCACTACGCCATAACGAGAAAGTTTTCCATCGGGTTTGGCAATGTGATAATATAAGTAATAGGATGCTTTAATGGAAGCTTTAGAACTGTAACTGTAATCGGTAAGAGAATTATCATTTGCCATTTTTGTCTGTAAACTATCTAAAGCAGAGAGGTAAATTACGCTTACTTTTTCATGGTCGACATCAAATCTAAAAGCCTCACTTTTATTCTCCGACTTTGTTTTGTTGAGAAAATAAGAAGCTTGAGGAACACCGTATCCATGAGCATAATCGAAGTAAGGATATCGTTCGCCGGAGTGTTCAATTTCGGATTTCATCTCCATGTTGGTTTTACCCATCATGGTTTGCCAAGCACAAGCCGCAAAACCTGAAATAAGAGGAGTTGCGAACGATGTTCCATAAGCAATTTTGATGCTTTGACCTTGTGAGGCAACCGTTGCTTTTCCGTATGCAGTTACGTTTGGTTTTAATCGGCCATCTTTGGTCGGACCAAAAGAGCTAAAATTAATATGGTAATCAGAAGTTGGGTCTATTCCACCTACAGAGATAATGCTATCTGCATCTGCGGGGGTTCCCACCACTTTCCAATCGTTATCGCCATCGTTTCCCATGGCATTTACCACCAACATTCCTTTACGAGCAGCCATGTTTGCGGCTCTGCAAACCAAACTTTGGGTACCATCCATCTGTTCTGGGAAATATCGATCTTTGGTATAACCCAACGAACTGCTGATGATATGAGCTCCGTTTTTATCTGCCCATTCAGCGGCAGCCAGCCAATATTGCTCTTCGGCAAAAGGTTCTGAATTTACCTCGGTACGTGCCAACAGAAACTCTGCACCCGTTGCCAATCCAAGAGGAATGGAGTCGTAAATGCCCGCAATGTTTGAGAATGTGCTCAGCCCATGACTGTTATACGAATAGACAAACTCTTTTTTCTTGGTAAAATCATACGTTTTTATGATACGTTGCTCCCGGCGGATATGCTCAAATGCTTTATGTTTGTCAACTTCGGGAAAACCGCCATCAAAAATTGCGATTCGAATTCCTTTGCCGTTAATTTGTTGTTGCTGAAACAAATCCCCTTGCATTCTATTAAGTTGTTTTACAGCTAATTGAGTAGGTTCATTGTCTGAATTCTCGGAATCAATTGTTTTAGATGCTAAAACTCCAGAGGATTCAATACGAAGAATATCTTTTACAAACGACAGTTTTTGTATTTGCTGGATTTGAACATCGGTTGCCCAAACATAAATACCATTAAACCAGCGACTTTCATAGCCAATTTTAGTCGATAGTTCTGTTGTTTTTTGTAGATAAAAATCAGAAACAGGAAAATCGGTACTATCTGCGATGGGAATTCCAAAGAGAATTTTCCGTTCAATGGCTTTGGCGTCAAAATATTTTAAGGGTTCAAAGGTACTTCCATCCTTGTCTTTGAAAAACACAAAATAGGAGTTTTGTGCCGTTGAAAATAAAGTTCCAACAACAAGTGTTGCAAGTAAAAGAAATGTTTTCATGATTATATACTATTAGGTGAATTGAAACTTTCAACGTAGTAAAGAATGATTGCAAATGTAATAATTTTTTTGTTTTTTGCGGTATTTTGTTTTGCTTTTGTCGATATTGCAATATTTATTGTAAAGAAGTAATACCAAAATTGTTATTTAAAAACGTTCATCACCGTCCTTTGGTTCGTCGTAGAATCAATAAAAAATTTAGTCTGATATTGAAAGTTTCTATTTAAAAATAGATGGTAATTGTTTTTTTTGTATTTTTACTCATTATTTATTTAATTTAATCTTCGATGATAAAACATCTTTTCTTATCCGCTTTTATGTTAACTGCTGGATTTCTAAGTGCTCAAAAAGCGCAAACTACGGTTATTAAAGGAACTTACTTACCTGTGCCAGGAGTTGTTTTTAATTCACAAAAAGTTGTTTTGCAGCATTTTGACTATAATAAAAACCCTGTGGTAGATTCTGCCATTGTCGATAAAAATGGTTCTTTTACCTTTAACTCAAAAATTTCTAAATACGATTTTTACCGTTTATTTTTCAACGAGAACAATACCTTGTTAATTCTTACTCCTGGCGAAAAAACGACCATTACCATAGATCCTACCAAAAACTATCAGTTGGTAAAATTGGAAGGAGTTTCGGAAGAGAATAAGCAATTTCTTCAGTTTAGACAAACGGAGGAGTATTACAAATATAAAGCAGACAGCATTCAAGAGTTATTTCGGGTAAACAACCAAAGTGGAAATACTGCTAACAATGAGG
>JBBRGJ010000021.1:0-32337 GCA_038240835.1 Bacteroidales bacterium
ATCGCCGCGGCGAAGTGAAGTGTCTCTCCCGAAGGTTCTTCTTTCTTCTTCTTTGTGAAACTTTGTGTCTTCTTTGTGTTACTTTGTGTCACAGCATAAACCTTTCAGCTATAGCACAAAATACACAAAGAAGACACAAAAGACACAAAGACTTCTTCGTTTTCGTTACACTGAACAAAGTGAAGTGTCAACTGAAGGTTCTTCTTAATTCTTTCTTCTGTATTCTGTCTTCTTTCTTCCTCTTCTTTTCACGAAAAAACATCCCATCATTCGATTATATTTCTTTCTTTTGAGATAATTTTGTAATTTTACTCTGAATTAAACTTAAATGCGTGAATTACACAAAAACAATTGCTAAAAACATCTTACGAGGTCAAAAGAAGCGTTATTCTCAATTGATTATCAAAATAAGCATCACCAGCATTGCAATTGGGGTGGCTGTGATGTTATTATCGATGAGCATTGTTTCGGGGTTTCAAAAAACTATTCGCAACAAAATCACTGGATTTGGTGCTCACATTACCATCTCCCACTTCGATTTGAATCAATCCGATGAACAAACTCCGATACTTGCCGACCAATTTTACCTTCCAGAGTTACGAAAGACCAAAAACATCAAATCTGTTCAACCCTTTGCCACAAAAGCGGGAATTATCAAACGAAAAGAGATTGTAGATGGAGTGGTGATAAAAGGAGTTGACACCAATTACAATTTTGATTTTATTGCCGAATCGCTCATACAGGGGAAAATTCTAGATTTCAAACCCACCTCTTCTAAGTCTATTATAATTTCGAAAATAACCGCAGACAAGTTAGAGATAAAACTCGGCGATACGGTTTCTATGTACTTCATTCAAGAGCCTCCTCGCATGCGCACGTTTGTGGTATGTGGCATTTATGAAACGGGAATGGCGATGTATGATAACAAGTTCGCAATCACCAATATAGAACAAATTCGAAAGTTGAATAATTGGGATAACAATGAAGTGCATGGGTTTGAAGTGGTATTAAAGGATTTCTCAAAAATAAGCGAAACCACCGAAGAGGTCAGCCGCTTAATTCCCTACGATCAAAAAGCCAAAAACATTGTGGAATCGACTCCAGAGATGTTTGATTGGATAGATCTTTTCGACACCAACATGTACATTCTGATTGGATTGATGGTGATTATCAGCACTATTACGGTAATATCCACCTTGCTCATTTTGATTTTGGAACAGACAAATACCATTGGGATCTTAAAAGCAATTGGCGCCAAAAACTCATCCATTTCTAAAATATTCACCCAAGTAGCAGGAACCATTATTCTGAAAGGAATTTTAATAGGAAATACAATTGCACTTTTCCTTTCTATTGTTCAGCAACAAACCCATCTGTTCAAACTCCGTCAAGATTTATACTACATGGATTCCGTTCCAATAGATCTTAATCTCACGCACTATCTTATCATTAATCTTGGAGTTTTTGCAGTGACCACGTTGTTTGTTTTTATCCCTATTATGATTGTAACTCGGAAAGTATCAACCATTCAAGCAATTCGATATCAATAATGAAAAAATTCTCAAACGAAGCCGTAAACATCGATTCTCCAAAGTGGGATCAGTGTATTCAAAGGGAAACCTTTTTGATTGACAGAACTGATGAAATACGAACAAAGTTTTGGCGCGATTACAACCGACTTCTTCACTGTGGCGCTTATCGGAGGTTAAAACATAAAACTCAAGTCTTTCACGCCACGCACAACGATCACATTTGCACCCGCATCGAGCATGTGGGACATGTTTCGTCCGTGAGTTACACCATCTGCGATTATTTGGGCTTAAACAAAGAGTTGGCGCAAGCGATTGCCATTGGTCACGACATTGGACATGCTCCATTTGGTCACGATGGCGAACATATCTTATCCGAACTTGCAAAAAAAAGTTTTGGAGGTTACTTCTGGCACGAAAAAAACAGTTTACATTTCGCCGACAACATCGAAACATTGGTTAACACCGATGGAATTTCCGAAAATCTGAATCTCACCTATGCCGTTCGTGATGGATTAATCTCCCATTGTGGCGAAGCAAATGAGAAAGTACAATTTCCCCGCTCCGAAGCCATTGATTTAAAGACAATTACATCACCCAACGAATATGCACCCTATACTTGGGAAGCGTGTGTGGTTAAAGTTGCTGATAAAATATCCTATCTGGGCAGAGACATTGAAGATTCTCTTAGATTAAATATTTTAAATCAGCACCAAATAGAAGAACTGCAATCCATTATCCAAAATATCACCTCCATCAACATTGAAAAAGTGAATAATACCTCACTCATCCATAATTTTGTGCTTGATTTGTGTAACTTTAGCTCACCCGAAAAAGGATTGGGATTTTCGGAAGCTTATGCACACAAACTTTCTAAAATAAAAGCTTTCAATTACAAAAACATCTACCTGCATCCACGGTTAAATAATTACAACCAATACTCAGATCTACTCCTCTCCTCGTTGTTCGAAATAATGGACAATCTTTACGATCACGATATCAATCTTTTGAAAGAAAAAGTAGCGGAAGAGAAAAATCTATATCCTATGTTAATTGGCGCTTTTGAAAAATGGCTGATGATCTACTCCGATTATGCTCCCAGTTACAGAACAGAGCAAAAATATCAGAATAAACTCGTTTACAATCTTCACAAAAGAATCGATTTCCGAAAGGCAATTATAGACTTTCTATCCTCCCTTTCAGATAATTTTGCCATAGACTGTTACCAAGAAATAATTCGTTTCTGAACCTAATTGCCGATGAAAATAATATACCTAAGTTTTGCTACTCCCGATGATAAATACCTGATTACGGGGTGTGATATCTATAAAACTCGAATTCCACATTACACGCCTTTTTCTCATGAGATAATTCCTGCGTTGAAAAATACAAAATCACTGTCGGAGTTGCAACAAAAAGAGAAAGAAGGTGAAATTATATTATCAAAAATAAGCGATTCCGATTACATCATACTTTTAGATGAACTTGGCAAAGAGTACACCTCCGTTCAGTTTTCAACGTTTATTCAGCAACGCATGTTGTCGGGCGTAAAGAGAGTATTCTTTATCACCGGTGGACCCTATGGCTTTAGCGAATCGGTTTACAAACGGGCAAACAGCAAACTTGCACTTTCAAAAATGACTTTTTCGCACCAAATGGTTCAGTTGATTTTCTTAGAACAATTATACCGCGCATTAACGATTTTAAAGGGCGAACCTTATCATCATTAACTTTTGGGCGGTGAACCTTCTACCCTATTGTATTGTTTATTTGTAGATAAAAATATAGACTTTTTCATAATCACATTGCTATTACCTATTTATATGAGTACGAAAAAAATTTTAGTTATTGAAGATGACCTAATTACACAAAAAATCATCGAAAAAGCGCTAGTTGGTTGGGGATTTGAAGTAATTATCTGCTCGGATGGTCGTGAGGGCGTTGAAAAAGCGCTTTTGGAAAATCCTCAAATTGTTTTGACTGATTATCAGATCCCATTTTTCAATGGAATTGAGGTCATTCAAAAGGTAAAAGAGAAATATCCAAACACGCCAATCGTGTTAATGACCGCCTACGACGAAATGCAGCTGACCATAAAAGCCATTCAAGCAGGTGCTTATGATTACATCGAAAAGCCTATTAATATTAAAAAACTTAAAAGTATTATAGACACTGCTGTTTCGGAGACCAATCATGTAAAATTGGAGATAAACCAACTAGAAACTAAATCAAATTTTTACTCCGGCGTCAACTTAATTGGGAAAAGTGAATTGATCAGAGATGTGATTAAAAAAATTGGATTGGTTTCCAACAACAGAGTTTCGGTGCTTATAAAAGGAGAAACGGGAACGGGAAAAGAGGTTGTTTCTCGCATTATTCACGAAAGTGGTGTCACGAGAAATCGTCCGTTTGTGGCCGTAAACTGTAGTGCTTTGGCAGAAACATTATTGGAAAGTGAACTTTTTGGTCACGTAAAAGGTGCTTTTACCGATGCCGTAAGAGACAAAGCCGGAAAGTTTGAGCTAGCGAATGAAGGAACGATTTTTTTAGATGAAATTTCAGAAATATCCCCAAATATTCAATTAAAGTTACTGCGAGTAATCCAAGAGAATGAATTTGAGCGAGTTGGTGGCGAAAAAACGCTTCCGATGAAAGCTCGTATCATTGCAGCTTCGAATAAATCATTGGAAGAGTTGGTGGTTTCAGGCCGCTTCAGACAAGATCTTTTTTACCGATTAAATGTCTTTACCATTGATATTCCAACACTTAGAGATCGAATTTCAGACTTGCCCTTGTTGGTTGATTTTTTTATCCACAAATCGAATAAAACGTACTCCAAAAACATCAAACATATCACCAAAGATGCATTAGATCTCCTTTCTAATCATCCTTGGCCAGGGAATATTCGTGAGCTAGAACACACCATCACCAGAGCGATGCTCGTTTGCAATTCGGACACACTCGACAAGAATCATCTCAATTTAAGCAACAATCAAAATACATCTATAAGCGATTATTACAACGTTTTTCGCTCAATAAAAGAGGTAGAAAAGGAACATATCGAAAAAGTACTTGAAGCAATGAATTGGCAAAAAGAAAAAGCAGCCAAAGTTTTAGAAATTTCTCGCCCTACACTCAATCAGAAAATCGAATTGTATGGGTTAACCAAGAACTAGTTGTAATCTTCATTTTATAAAAATAGTTTCTCTAATTTTAAAAAAATCAGTAGAATCTGAAAATAATTTTTTAATTTTGCACAATAATTCACTAAAACATTTTTTGCATGAAAAAAATTATCATTTCATTTATTGCCATTTCAACATTGGCATTTACCACACTAAGCGCTCAAGAATCAACATTTAATAAAGGGAGTAAAGTAATCAACGCATCCATTGGGTTGGGTTCTATTTTACACTCAGGATTAGGGTATTCAACTAAAGTTCCACCAGTTTCTGCCTCTTTTGAGTTGGGAATAAAAGATGACTTTTTAACCGAAAAATTAACCCTTGGGTTAGGTGCTTACATGGGTTATTCTAAATATTCTTGGGATTATGGTATTTACAATTGGGGATGGAACTACTCTACCATAATTATTGGTGCTAGAGCTGCGGTTCACTATCCATTGATTGAAAAATTTGACACCTACGGTGGTGTAATGGTTGGTGTAAACATTACTACATCAACAGAATTCGGATCAAATAGTGGCACTGGATATTACACAAACACAGGTGGTACTGGCTTAGCTTACTCATTCTACATTGGTGGAAGATATTACTTTACACCTAACATTGCCGCATTGGGAGAAATTGGGTACGGAATTTCTTATTTAAACTTGGGATTAGCATTTAAATTCTAATATTTCTAAGATTTTACATAAAAAGTGGGTTGGAAACTTCCCGCTTTTTTTTTATCTTTGAAAAATATATCTTAATGACTATGAAGTATTTTATACATTTTTGTCTAATCACCCCACTTATTTTCTTAAGCAATTACACCCTGAATAGCCAATCTATTTTTTCGAAAGGATTAAAAATGGCTAATATCAACAACAGCATCGAAATACCCACCTACGAAAATTTCGACCAAGATCACTCATTGACCACTGGGGCTACTCAACTTCTTCAAAATTGGAATGATGAGCAAATCTTGATTGCTAAAAACAAAATAACAACTTCTTCTCATTCCAAAAATGGCGACACCTTATATATTGGTGAAGTTCCTAACGATTCAGTTGTGATTACTGGAAACTGGTTTCACAATGGACCAATTTTGATACTTGGAGATGGAAAATTAGTGTTCAACAATGCAAATGCAACGATCATTGGCGATATCTGGGTTTGGGGAATTAGTGCTAAATTAACGTCAAATAACTCTACCTTATATTTTCCACAAGAATATTTCTATCAACGAACCCTTATTGCTGCAGGAAAAGGTCAATTTGTTTTCAATAATACACATTTAGATTTCAGTGGATTGTCTCATAACTTTGTGGCAACAGATTCAGCTCAAATTATTCAGAAAAATGTCACAAAAAATGGATTTACGACCAATGGTCTGAGTAAAAAATCAGAAATCCATATAGAAAACACCAATTTAGCAGGTGAATTTATCTGCACCGACCAAACAAAGCTCTCATTTCTTAAAACCAAAACCATCTTACTCTGGCATCATATTCCAGACGGTGCAACATTAACACATTCGTTCCCTCAACCCGATACAGTATCTAGTTATCACTTTTCAAATATACTTGCCGGAGTTCAAAACATCAACTATACCATTGATATAGACACCTGTATCGATGTAATGTGGGCAATAATGCCTACAAGTGGTTCGTCTACCACCATTACCAATTCAATCCTGAGAGCCGTTGGTGTTTGGTTCGAAAATAGTGGAAATATTAATGTAAGTGGAATTGTGAACAATAGCAACTATAGCGATTATACACCGTCTATGTCGGACAAAAATCTCCATTTTATCAACAGCAGTGTAAAAACGTGGAATTTATACACGTTCAAACAAAGTGAATTAGATCTATCAAGCTCCATTGTAGGAGAAATTGGCAGTATGGGAAAATCTAAAGTAACTTGTCAAAATTCAATGATTGATGGCAGTGGTGGCTACACTTGGGCTACAGATACCACTTTTTTAATCGTTGGATTTTCATCCGCCGTCAACGATTTCAGGGCAACTAAAAATGGAATTGCTTTGTTTGGATATTCATCCCTATCAAACGGGGTAGCTATGGCCACAGACAACGCCATACTTATTGTAAACCAATCCTCGCTTCCCGAATTTCCTATTGCTTACGACCAAAGTTGTGTTTGGTTAAACAAAATAGAACTCCCCTCGTCTGGGTTTCAAAATTCAATGGTTGACATTATTGGATCTTCATACATTGAAAAAACTGAAACCAGTAATTTGATGGACTTTGCATGGTATCAACTATTTTACAAAAACAATATTGACACAATTTGGAATCCCATTACAAACAGGGTAACAACTTCCGTAAAAAATGGTCTGCTGGGACAATGGAATACAACGAACATTTCTCCCAACAATTACGCTTTAAAACTCGTTTTATGCGATAACACCATCGACAGCAATAAGATAGAGGCCATTAAATCAATAAACATCCAACCCTCCATTTTAAATATCCAATCAACACAATTAGAAAAATCTTCATTTTATTTCAACCAACAGGGCAATGCTTTAGTAGTCGACCCATCGCAAATTGGCAATTTGTTGAAAGTTTACACTATTTTTGGAACACTTATTCAAAGTTCAACAATCCGGCAAACTCAAATAACATTACCAAATCTTGCACAAGGCACTTATGTTGCTGAATTAAAATCACTAAAAACAAGTCATCTCTTGAAATTTGTAATCACTCGATAAATTTCAAAAAAAGTTAACAAGTGTTAAAACAA
The DNA here is from genome assembly GCA_038240835.1 of Bacteroidales bacterium. Classification (GTDB taxonomy): domain Bacteria; phylum Bacteroidota; class Bacteroidia; order Bacteroidales; family WCHB1-69; genus JBAXTE01. The sequence continues at coordinate 7,457 of JBBRGJ010000021.1, forward strand.
TATTCACAAAAAGACGTTATCTAATCTATAAACCAATAAAAACAGTTATGAGAAAAATATCAAATATTACCATTCTTGCTTTGATTTTAGGGATATTCGTTATTTCGTGTGGCAAAAGAGATCAAAGTGAAAATACTGCTAATAATAGTGCTCCATCGGCTGAAAGTACGAACACGTTAAAAAAGACAGCCACAAGCAAAGACAACGTGGACGAAACGATCTCTCTTCAAGAGAAGTTAACCTCAAAAGCAGCAAAAATATCGGATTTAGATTCCATCCGAAAATTTATTCGCAAAGCAGATCTCGAGTTTAAAGTAGCCCATGTTTTTAATGCAACACAAGAAATTGAGAACATCACCACCGACAATGGAGGTTTTATCATCAACTCAACGTTGAGCAACGATATAAGCAATACACAAACCAAGAAAGTATCCTCAGATTCATCCGTGGTTATTACTGAGTTTACGGTAAAAAGTAATATAACGGCAAAAATACCAAAAGCAAAATTAGATACATTTCTACGCAGCCTTGCTCCTATGGTTGTGTTTATCAACAAACGAGAAGTTACCGCCACAGACATTCATATAAACATGTTGGAATCGGAGTTAACCAGGCTGAGAAATCAAACATTTGCCGACGATACCGAACCTGCTAAGGGAATAGTATCCCGAAGAGTCGCCTTGGAAGCACAAGGAGCAGCAGATGCAGCGATGATTGATAAATTAATGATGTTGGACAATGTTGAGTTTAGCACAGTAAATATCAACATCTATCAAAACAAAGAAGTTCGCTACGAAATGGTTGCCAATGAAAATTACGAAAAATATGAGCCTAATTTTGGCACCAAACTTTGGACTTCTGTCAAAACTGGATTCTACGTCATAGAGCAGTTATTTCTCTTTGCAGTCAACCTATGGGGAGTAATCTTATTTGGATTTATCGTCTATTTTGCTTCCACTAGAATTTATCGAAGATTTAAAAAAATAAAATAATCTTAAACTATTTTTGGAAATATAAATTTATTATCATAAATTTGCGTTAATCAAACAACAAATAGAATATGGAAGAGATGGAATTGAAAGAGAATGGCATTGTCTATTCAAAATCGGTAAGAGCAGGGAAACGAACCTATTTTTTCGATGTAAGATTATCTAAAAATGGCGAGAAGTACTTGGTAATTGCCGAAAGCAAAAAGATAATCAATCCTGCAACGGGTGAATTTCAGTTCGAAAAACACAAAGTATTTTTGTACAACGAAGATTTTGATAATTTTTCAGAAGCCTTTAACAACACCATCTCATACATCAAAACAGGAATTATTCCCGAAGAGACGTTGGAAAAGAAACCTGAAGGTGAAAATATATAGTTTCAATAAAAAAGAGCCCAAAAGGCTCTTTTTTATTATCAAGTAATATGAAGTAAATTAAAAAAATCTACTGAATCATCTCTGTTAAATCATCGGCTAACGAATTAGACAACGTCGTGATCTCTTCTAATAACTCTTTTGCTCCTTTAGTATCGCTTTTTTTGCCCATTTGTTCCATTTTCTGTAACAGTTCTCGGAGTTCTGCATCAAACATAGCACTCACAGTCCCTTTGTATTTATGAGCAGCCCGATCCAACATTGAGAAATCATTTTCTAAAATTGCCTTTTCAATATTTTTTAGAGCGATTTTGTAATCTTCTAAAAACATTTCAACAATTTCTTTGATAACCTCTTGATCAAAATCTATATAACTTTCTGAAAAAACCCCTCTGTTTAGCATAATATAAAAAAATTAAACCCTAATTGATTTCAAAATTAGTGAATAAAAACCATAATTCAAAACGCTACTTTTTTTTCGCCTCTTTAATTTTCGTCAGCGCACATCCATCGCAACTCGATGTACCACAAGTTCCACAATCATCTTTATTCTTTTTTATCCGAATATACTTTCTTCCAAAAAAGATGATAGTAATTACCACAGCGGCAATAACAATTATAAATGCAATTATTTCTTCAATCATAGCCTAAGAATTAATAAGATAAACAACGACAACTTGATACACAATCCAACCATTTAATACGACAAAAAACAAAGCCCATAAAACGGTTGGCAACATAGTGAAAGAACTTAATAATTTTGCATCGCCAGCTTTCTCGGGATCTTCCACAGAGATTAAAAGTAGTGCAAGCGAAGAGTAAATCGCTTCTAAGGCAAGAACAATGGCCATTGCAAAGACAGAAAAATTAATAATTTCTATATTATTTTTCCAAATCAATGCGGATAATAATCCGATAAACAAAACAGACCAAATAATGCCGAATGAATTCCTTACAAAAAGAATTAAGACCACAAATGTAATCACGGCCAATGTATAAAGGACGTAAAGGCTAAACTCATTGTTTAAAGCCCACAGAAATAGAAAAGAGCATGCAGCAGCCAATGGATAACCAGCTATGGCAACGAGAAACATGCCCACTTTGTTTTTCGAAACCGACAACATCGATCCAGAAGTATTGCTTTGAAGTTCAATTTTCAAAATCTTTCCCGAAGTAAAAAAAGCAACCAATGCATGCGACAGTTCGTGAATTAAGGTATTGAAGATGCGAATGGTAGCGCCAATATAAGGAATTCTCATGGCTACAAAAACGGCAGCCACAAACAAGTACAAATATAAAGGATCTACAAAAAATTTACTCATAACCCAACCAATAGACCAACATTATAAAAAAGATAAGAGATAACCCATGCCAATACAAGGGTGTAAACGACAGAGAATGCGCCCCATTTAGGACTTCCTGATTCTCTGCTAATGGCGATGATTGATCCAACACAAGGAAAATAAATCGACACAAATATCATAAACACAAAAGCAATTAGCGGCGTAAATACCGGTTCTCCTTTTCGGGGACCTTCTAACACACGTTGAGATTTTAATCGATGCGAAAAAACTTCGCCTTCATTAGTATCTTCATCAGCCTGATACAATACCGCGAGTGTGCTCACAATAATCTCTTTAGCTGTTAGTCCAGACAACAACCCAATCCCCATTTTCCAATCAAATCCTAACGGTTTAATCGTTGGTTCAATAAATTTTCCGAATTGTCCCAAATATGAATCCTCGCACTGATAGGATTTTTGCAACAGTGTGTAATTCTTATTGACTTCAAGTTTTAACTTTTGCAATGAATCCAAATTGACCGTTGCATTGCTGACAATTAAAGAGTCAATGGATGCAATTTCGGCAACTTGTTCCTTTTTCAACTGTGAAGTCCGAGCACTATTTTTCGGAAAATAACTCAGCGACCAGAAAATAATAGAGGCAATTAATATAACTCCAGCAATTTTTTTCAAATATTCCTTGGCTCTGTCCCACATATAGCTAACCAAGGAACTTGCAGAAGGTGCTCTATAAGGAGGCAACTCCATTACAAATGGCATTTCTGTCGTTTTAAAAAATGTTTTTCGCAAAATAACCGCTGTTAATATTGCCAACAAAACTCCTAACAGATAAATAGAGAACAAAATAGTTGCCGATAAATGTGGAAAGAAAGCCGCTGTCATCAGCAGATAAACCGGCAAACGAGCGTTGCAACTAATAAACGGATTTATCAGCATGGTAATCATTCGTTCATTTCTATTTTCCAAAATCCTTGTTGCCATAATTGCGGGCACATTGCACCCAAAACCCATTACCAATGGAATAAATGATTTTCCGTGGAGTCCAATTTTGTGCATCGATTTATCCAAAATAAACACCGCCCTAGACATGTAACCAGAACCTTCCATCAGTGCAATAAAAAAATACAACAGCAATATATTTGGAAGAAAAATCAACACCCCACCTACTCCACTCAAGATTCCATCAACCAACAGATCTTTCAACATTCCTTCGCTCAAACTATTTCCAACCAACGCCGAAAACCAATCAACACCCAATTGAATCCATCCCATTGGATACTGTCCCAGTTGAAAAGTGACATAAAACATCGTCCATAAAAAAACAATAAAAATCGGGATTCCCCAATATCGATGAGTTAAAATCCTATCGGCGATGCTATTTCGCTCCTCCACCGATAACGCAGGAAGTTTGAGTGTTTCGCGAAGAGCACCTACAATAAAACCTTGCTTTTTGCTAGTAATAACCTCTTCGCTGTCTACACCAAACTCTTTTTCAATTTGGGTAATAATGGTATTAGCATAAGGTTGAACCGATTCAAAATCATCTTTACTCGACAGCAATTGCATGGTATCTACATCCTTCTCAATCAACTTAATAGAAAGAAATCGACTAGAATATAATCTCGTAAAATCAGCAGAACTAACTTTTTTTATCTCGGTTTGAATTTTTACGATTGCATCCTCTACCAATGAACCATAATTGATATGAATATGTCTTACTCCTACTTCTTTATCTTCGTAAACTGATATTACTTTTTGCAACAATAATTTAATTCCCTTATTCTCTTTTGAGATAATTGGAACAATTGGAAAACCCAATAAGATTCCCAAATTAGCAAAATCTAACTTTTTATTAGAACGATTAAATTCGTCTATCATATTCAGCGCAATAACCATTCGGGTATCCATATCTATTAAATCAGTGGTAAGATATAAATTCCGTTCGAGATTGCTTGCATCTAAAGTATTTACGATGATATCCGGTTGAATCTCTCTCAAAAACTTACGAATAGATTCATCAGACTCACTCATGGTTGTCAACGAATAAACGCCTGGCAAATCGTAAATAGACATAGAGTATCCTTGATAAGTAAACTCTTGTTTAAGTTGTTCTATAGTTACACCCGAGTAGTTTGCCACTCGTTCTTTTTTTCCTGTAATTGCGTTAAAAAGGGTGGTTTTTCCTGTATTTGGATTGCCAATTAACGCAATGACAATCTTTTTTTTAATATTTGGAGTAGAAATATCTGTATTCTCCAAGGTGAGCACTTTTTCCTCAGAAAATTCTTTAACATTATCAATTTGAACCACTTCAATACCCGATGCATCAATATTTCTTAAAGCAATACGAGAACCACGAATTTCGTACTCAACTGGATCTTTAAAGGGAGCTTTTCTGACAACTACAATGTTAGAACCTGGAGTAAACCCCATTTCCATGATTCGTTTTCGATAAGTACCTTTGCCAATAATCTTGGTAATGATTGCTTTTTCTTTCTCTTTTAATTCAGCTAAATTCATTTTATTTGCACATTTGAGCACAAAAATAATCATTCTTATTTAAAACTGTTCTAAAAAAGAAAAATATTTTTGTAAAAATGTGATATTTGATACAAATAGCTAAACGAATTCTTCAAATATCCAATAAATTGGGGTTTTATAAGACTATTTCTTATTTTTGAAGAATAGATCAGACAGTTTATTAAAATTCACCCGATACACAAAACCAATGCCTTGAACATAAGGGGCATTTTGATATGTGTAAACGTTTGTATTAGCGATATTGTAAACTTTAGTTCGCCATTTTCCGTCCGGAGTTAATTTAGCTTCCACAATAATATCACCCACCACACTGTTTGGATTTTGGTAAGCTTTACTCTGTCCACCCGCACTCATGCTTCCTTCTATCACCAAGCGATCGTTTAGAAATGCTTTTGTAATTGCCACTTGATACTCTTCAGTAGTCACCTGATCAGCCGTTTTGTAACTAAATGAGAGGTTTAGATCTTTAATTTTCTGCGAAATATAATTACTTACTTGATTAGACAGAAGTTCCATGGTAGACATTCCTAAACCATTGCCCACCACATTCGAATTCTGATTAGAGATGGTAGGTTCAAATTGATTTAACACCAACAGCGAAAACGTCTGCCGAATCATATTCTGATCATTGGTGGTATCGATGGCGTTAAAAATCATCGAACTGGTGGTATTATCTACATTGGGTAATTCAATAGCAAATTTAACGGTTGGATTTAACAATTTACCCGTCAACTTAACCACACTCAACACATTTATTTTCCGATTATAGCTACTTGAATTAGAAGAATCCGAAGCCAAAAGTGAAGAGATAGAGGTAAGAACAGGATATTTTGCTTTAATATCAATTTCAGCATCCGACGGATCTCCATTCCAAAGCACAGTCCCACCCTCTTCAATTTTAAAAGTCTTATTCACCACATCTTTCAATTTCATCTCATACTGTCCCTTCGAAACGACAAACGTTCCATACATATTAAAATCGCCCTTGGTATTCACATTCATACGAATACTTCCAGTACCCGATCCATGCAATGATCCTCCAGTAGATGGATCTAAAAACACATGAAACTTAGCTTCTGGCGTAATATTAAAAAGAAAATTCATGGACAGCCCTAAATCTATGAACAAATTCTTAGTTTCGACCTCTTCACGTTGCTGCACCGAAACAAAGTTGATGTACGAAGATTTATCCACCACCGTATTAAAATTGATGGGCACTGAAATATCGGTATTCTCGTTCGTTTCTACTTGTGCATCTATTTTGATATTGGGAGCTGCTCCATAGATGCGAACCATGCCTGTACCAAATCCTTTTCCATAAAACATTTCGTTCATCGAGCGGGTGGTGTTCATCCCCATTAAGTTCAACATTTTGATGGAGACATCCAACTTGAAGTTTTTGAAATCTTCGTGACTTACCCATCCATTGATAACTCCAGTCTGAAAACGTCCATCAATGGCAACCACCGAATCAAAAATAATTCTATTCTGTTGCATTTCAATCTCTTGATTAAGAGTGTATTCAGTATTCAAATAATTCACCCCTATTACGGTTCTCATTAACTTAATTTTTCCAGTAATTTGAGGATGATTTATTGTACCAATAATTTTCAAACTACCCGTTGCCAAACCATCTACACGATAAAAAATATTTTTCAAATAAGGTTCAATAATCGCCAATTTTAAATTAACAATTTCTGCATCCATTTCTAACTTTTGACCTTTTGGATAGAAATATCCTTGAATGGTCACAGGTTTGTTCTCGCCTTTATTTCCGCGATAAATAGCATCAATGTTGACAAATAAACCATTTTTTCGCTCATCCCAAGCCGAAACCACATTTGCATTCCCCAATTTATGTCCATTTACACCCAGATCTAAGACTTTAAAATTTACGATGATGGAAAACTTATCAAAAATTCTTGACAACTCAACCTCTCCATTTACAATACCGTCCAAATCGAACGAACGATTATTTGCCCAAGTATCGGCTTCAGACACATTAAAATTTACAAGTTTTACTGTTAAAATATCATTGGGATCTTTTGAAGCTGCACCATCTATAATCAACTGCTTTTCGCCAGAGAAACATCTTAAATTAGAGACATCAAACTCTTTCTTATCCAAAAAGAAGTAGTTATTTGGATCAATATGCCAGATGGAGTCATTCGCATAAATGTTTGCCGATGATATATTTCCTCTCAATATCGGTGATTTCCCAAAAACCAGTTGTCCATTCAGCGAACTCAGTTGATCAAAATTATTATTACTATTCCAACCAAGTGAATAAAACAAGCTATCATTTTTGAGCGAAGATTGTAGTTTAATGTTAGAGAATAAAAAAGTATCCTTTTTAGACCAAACAAACTCCTTGCATTCAACCTGAATGTTCAGCAATGAATCTTTAGAAACTCCCTGCAAGGATATTCCCGTGAAATTCAAAGAGCCCACCTGAAGGGAATCGCTATTCATGTAAAAATCAACATGTTGGGTAATTGTGTTGAAAAACCCCTTTAATGTAGTATTTCCCTTTGCATGAAGTTTGGGGACAAATAAGGAAGTGATTGGATCTGAATCTTTTATGTTTATATCAAAACTCAAAAATCTCCGCTCAGTTTTTTGCTCCGAAACTGGATTAATTGTAGTTTTTTTCGACTTATTCGTAATCGTGACTAAATCTGAAATTAAGCTCTTTTGGGGAGCATACGAGGGTAAGTATTTTTTTAAAATAAAATTAAAAGAACTGGTCAAGTCGCTAAACTTATACTTCCCATTCACATTCATATCCACCCAATCGGATTTTACCGAAATTGAACGATATCCAATTTTATCATATTCCGATACAACATCAATGTTATCAATAGAGTACCATCTCTCATTTTCATAATACTTTGTATCAAAAAAGATTATCTGTCCAACAAAATCATCAAATTTATCTCCAGTAATGGAGGCATTCATGTGGGTGGACAACACACTATTTGGGTCTCTATCTACGATCTTTAGCGCAGACAAATTGGCATGATCCACATCTGCGAAGAACTGATATGAAGGAATTAACGCAGAATAATCCACGGTGCCATTAAAATCTAACCACAACATGGGATCGTTGACTAACACATGCCCAAAAAATACTTTTTTAGAATATTTTCCATCAATTTTTGTGTTTTCGAAAACATAATCTTTGTATTCAATATATTTTATATTCCCAGAAATACTCACATCAATTGTTTTGGAATCTAACCCTGTTCCTTTTATTTCGGTGTTCAGAGCAATTTTTCTCAAGCCACTATTGGGAGCTATTTTGGAGACATCAAACCCATTGCTGATAAAAATAACTTCATAATTTGCCACCCCGTTTTTGGTGGTATATACAATATTTGATTCAGCATCACCTGCCGAAGTATTTAATGTAACGAGTGATTTAAAATTGTGCAATGTTCCATTAAAATTGGCCGTAGCCTTCAATTTACTAATAGAATTGAGCTGAGCAGGAATCACAAACTTACCAATATTTAGCGCTTGAACATCCTCCAACGAAGTATTAAACTCTATCATCGGCGCATTGATGTCTACTAAATCTTTATGGGTAATATTTTTCACTCTGCCCTTTAAGGCCAATGAAGAGTTTTTGCCATACTTTAAAAACAGCTGATGTATATTAAAATCATTGATTCTCCCATCCATCGATGTTTTTAAATTAAATATTGAATTGGGAAGCGGATTTTTAGGAATAAAGTAAGATAAGTCTTTCGTATTTATCTTTGCATCAAGTATTTGTGCCTTTAATTCCACACTGTTTGCAAAATCTTTGAAATTATCAGGGTCCTTAAAAAGCATGCTTAAATTGGCAAAAATAACAGAGTTTGGAGTTTTTAACTCCATCATCTTCATCTCCATAAAGCCTTTGGCAAATAAAAAGTCTCCCGATAATTTTTTAATCCAAAACCCACTGCTATCAATCAAAGACAAATTATTGATTTTAACTTTTAGAGAGTCCTTTATCAACGAAAATTTGGAAAAATCAGCATTTACTTTTGATATTTTTAAATGGTTGAAGTCAATTTGTTTTTTATTGATTAAGTGGAGTTTATGATAATTATCGTAACTAAAACAAGCCCCATCTAGTTTGACTTTCTTGGCACTAACCACCCACTTATTGGGTTTTGAAATTGTATCTGTAGAGTTGAAATATTTGATAAAAAAGTCCAAATTCAGTGTAGACTCAGAAGCATATTTTTTCAGAGAGAACTTTGGAGATGACAATGCAATGGTCCCAATGTTCAGTTTTTGATTAATTACCGATAATGAAGCAATGGAAATATTAATTTTTTCACTTTCGATCATGGGGTTAAAATGTTGATCGGAGATATACACCTTATCCAAATTAATGACCAATGAAGGAGAAATTGATATTTTTTCGATGGTAACTTTTGCTTTCAATTCATCCGATAAATAATTGGCAACTTGCTTAGCCACAAACGTTTGAACCATAGGAATCATTAACAATAGAAACAACACCAAAAGATCGAAAAGGATGGCTCCCATCGAACAGATGATTATTGTACCTATTTTTTTTATAATTTTGCGTTTCAAAATTTAATCAATGAGTTGCTATATTTTAGGTATCGAGTCTTCTTGTGACGACACTTCCGCATCGGTTTTGTGCGATAATATTTTATTGTCGAATGTGATCGCCTCACAAGAAGTGCACCAAAAATTTGGCGGTGTAGTTCCTGAGTTGGCATCACGTGCTCATCAACAAAATATAATTCCAGTAGTCGACACGGCTATTAAAGAAGCAAATATAGCAAAAAATCAGTTAAGTGCAATCGCTTATACGCGCGGACCTGGATTATTAGGTTCATTATTGGTGGGTTCTTCCTTTGCAAAAGCACTCGCAATGTCTCTAAACATCCCACTTATTGAGGTCGATCACATGCAAGGACATATTTTAGCTCATTTTGTGCAATGCAAAAATAATCCTATTGAAACCCCACAATTCCCTTTCCTGTGTCTCACCGTTTCGGGAGGACATTCGCAAATCTCTATTGTGAAAGATTATTTTGAAATGGAAATCGTGGGAAGTACCATCGACGATGCCGCAGGTGAAGCATTTGATAAAGCAGCAAAAATTCTTGGCCTACCCTATCCCGGCGGCCCATTGGTGGATAAACATGCAAAAGATGGAAACCCAAAAGCTTTTAAATTCTCAGAAGCAAATATTCCCGGTTTAGATTATAGTTTCAGCGGACTAAAAACCTCATTTCTATATTTTGTCCGCGATAATCTAAAAAAAGATGAGTTGTTTATTGAGAAGAATTTAGCCGATTTATGCGCCTCCATCCAACATGCAATTGTCGAAAGTTTGGTGAAAAAACTGATGTTGGCAACCAAACAATATGGAATTAAAACCATTGCAGTAGCGGGTGGTGTATCGGCAAATTCTGGGCTAAGAAACCGTTTAGTTGAACTTGGAGAACTACATCATTTAGAAGTATTTATACCATCACCTGAGTTCACCACCGACAATGCAGCTATGATTGCTATTGCAGGATATTACAAGTTTATCAAAGGCGAATTTGCCTCTCAAAATGCTCGTCCATATACACGCCAAGGACAATCAAAACCGACCCTTTAATTGGTGGTTTTCTTTTCTAAAAAACAGTATTCGGTTTTATATTTGATTTTTTAAATTGAAGTCGTTCAAAATTCCTATATTTGTGGAATATAAAACCTAAATCAATACAAGATGAGCGAAACATTTAATTCCATTGATTTTTTCACCAATTACGCGGAGGAAACTCACCGAACCATAAACTGTCACGAAACAGTAGTTCCAATAACGGCATTCAACAAGATTTCGCTTTCCAAAAGGAATATCAGCATCCCTTACAACGACGATAAAGAGCTGTTTTTGCTCTGTTACAACAACCCCAAGGAGTTTTCTAACTATCCATTCTATTGTGGAATATTTTTCAGCAGCACCGTTGCCAAAGATTTTGAACTATCTGTAAAAAAACTTTTTTTTATCGATCGCATCAACCCGTTTAATGTTGCCAAAAACAGATACAAAACCAATACCCCTTTTGATTCAAAAGCAATCATCAAAACAAGCGATGGATCAGCACCAGTGTGGCTATTAAATGATGATTTACAACAAGTTATAAATAAATTATTCAAAATAGATCAACGCATCACAGTGGGCTACAACCTGGTACATCCTGATTTCGAAGAGTCTTTAAAAGGCAAATCTACGTTTGGATTTCTCATTGATGATTGGATTTTTGACACCGATAAAATTGAGCAATTTTTCGAATTAGCATTGAAGTTTCAGAAATTAGTTAAGTGAGAAGAAGAAGAAGAAGCAAGTATACAGAAGTAAGAATAAAGAAGAAAGAACGTGAAACGACATCTCGTGAAAAGTGAAACGAAGAAACGCGAAGCGAGTCTAAAGAAGAGCCTTTGGTTGAGACACTTCACTGCTCCCGAAAGCTCGTAGAACAATGTGACAAAAGAAAAAAAAAATCCGCGCTCATCCTGATAAATCCGTGTCATCTGCGTTCTATTGCTATCTAAAAATCCTCAAACAACAAAAAAAAGCAGCGTACATCTGCATCCCCTTGACCCATAAAAAAAAGGAGTCCGAAGGCTCCTTTCTTTATATAAAATATCGAGTATAATTATTTGAAGTCGATTAATTCAACGTCAAAAACTAATGCTGAGTATGGAGGAATTGCATCTGGAGCACCATTTTCGCCATAAGCAAGTGCTGATGGAAGAATAATAACAGCTTTAGTTCCTTTGTTCATCATCAATAACGCTTCATCCCAACCTGGAATTACTTGTTGTTGACCTACTACAAATTCGAAAGGTTTTCTACCTTCTGAAGAGTCAAATACTTTTCCATCTAATAATTTTCCAGTGTAGTTAACCATTACTTTTTGACCAGCAACTACTTTTGGACCAGCACCTTTTGTTTTTTCAACAAAATACAATCCCGATTTAGTTGGTTTCACTGAAATTTTGTTTTCTTTCAAATAATTAGCAATTAATGTAGGTTCTTGAGTTTTGTTTATCTCAATGGTTTCTTGGAATTTAGCGCGAGCTTCAGCCATCTCTTTTTCAAAAACTGCTTTTGCTTTAATATCAGTAATTTTAATCTCGAATTTCAACATCGTTTCAGGTTTGATGTATGGAGGCAACTGTTCAGCACGAGCAGTTTTAAGGAAAAATGAATCCGCTTTTACAATAAAAGAAGCGCTATCCCCTTTGTGCATCATTGCAAGACCTTCGAAAAGATCACCTTTAAAATCAGATTCTTTTAACAACAACATAAAAGGAGTTGGACGATTACGTGAATCTTCAATCACTGAATCAGTTTCAGCAATTTTATAGATCAATGACATCGTAACAAGATCACCCATTGCAGGTTTAATCTCTTTGTCATTTTCTGTGTAGAATTTGTAGAACAATCCGTTGTCACTCTCTTTGTAACCACTGTACTTAGAGCATGAGCTAATTAAAAGAATTATTGCCGAAGCAAATAATAACATTACATTTTTTTTCATTTGTTGACTTTTTTAATTATTGATATTTATTTTTTATTTTTAACACTTAGCACTTTTATTTTCATTACAATTGGAATTCTCTGACGAATTTTGTCTCCATCACCAGCAATTCCAAAGGCGAGATGTGAAGGAATCACCAAGTGAGCTTCTTCACCGTTGCTCATTTGTTTAAGAACTTCGTCGAGGGCTTGAATTTCATTATTTTTCTCCACTTCCATCACTTTTTTGCCACTCTCATCGGAGGAGTACAGCAATTCGCCGTTGATCGAAAAGGTTTTAAAATCTAAAGTTACAATATCTTCCGCTTTAATTTTACGACCATTATTTTTCTTGGTTATTTGGTATCTCAAGCCCGTTTCTGACTTTACAACATTCATCTGCTGACGTTTGATGTATAAATCGATGTCTTCATCTTCCAAACGAACTGCATTTTGGTTTGCTTTCACCAACGGTTCAGCAAACTTGTCTTCATTAAAAGATTTTGGCTCTTGCTTTTTGGGATTTGAGCATGCCACCATCAAAAATATCATCGAACACATCAAAAAATACTTCATGACAAGGAATTTAAAATTTCTTCTTTATACAGCGGCAAAATCTCTTCAAATCTGGCGATTACCTCTTCCAAGGTTCCAGAAGCATCAGCACCGGCAGCATTTTTATGTCCTCCACCCGAAAAATGAGTTCGCGCAAATAAATTCACATCAAAACTTCCTTTTGAGCGAAACGAAATTCGAATTCGACCATCACGTTCGGTGAATAGCGCTGCAAAAGCAACCACATCGATGGATAGGCCATAATTTACAACCCCTTCGGTATCCCCAACTTTGTGATTAAACTGTTTTAACTCCTCTTTACTAAGAGAGATGTATGAAGTTCCAAGTTCTGGATAGACAACCATTTTATTATTAATGCAGTGACCTAAAAGTCGCAATCTATTTTCGGAATATGTATTATACACTTTTTGATGTACAATGTCCACTTCAACGCCAGTAGCGACTAAATCCGCAAGCACCAAATAAGTCTCAGGCGAATTGCAAGAGTAGCTAAATGAGCCAGTATCCGTCATAATTCCAACATACAAAGAGGTAGATATATCTTTATCCAACAGACTTAAATCTCCATTCTCTTTAATCAGCCAATAGACCAATTCGGAGGTAGAAGAAGCATGATGAGTCGAGATTTCAACCACCGAAAATGGATCAGGTTGCAAGTGATGGTCAATCATCACAATCGGAGCTTTAGCATTATCTAAAAGGTCTCCAATAAAAGCCCCCGCTCTGTGAGTGGCGTTAAAATCAAGGACAAAAATAAGATCAGCTTCTTGATAAAGTTTTTTGGCAATATGTTTTCGTTCGGTAGCATTGACAATTTGTGAGGTATTTGGCATCCATTTCAAAAACGAAGGAAAAACATTCGGAGCAATGACCGTATTTTTTATTCCAAGTTTAGTTAAATAGTTACTCAATCCCAATGAAGAGCCAATTGCATCACCATCTGGATTGATATGCATTTGAATTACAACATTCTTTTTACCTGTTGCAATCTCTTTCGCTTTTATAAATAGTGATTTGTCCAACTGCATGATATTGTTAACCAAGTGAGCGCTCTAACGTAAGCATTTTAATACAAGCAATGGCTGCTTCTACCCCTTTATTACCATGTTTTCCACCCGCACGATCTTTTGCTTGTTGAAAATCGTTGGTCGTCAACACTCCAAAAATAATGGGAGAGTTATAATCCAACGAAACACGCATTACTCCATTTGCCACAGCATCACAGATAAAATCAAAATGACGAGTTTCTCCTTGAATTACACAACCCAAACAGATTACAGCATCAATATCGGAATTTGCTTCCAGCATCATTTGAGCTGCAGTAGGCAATTCAAAACTTCCAGGAGCATATTTTACTTGAATATTTTTCATTGGCAACCCTTGGTTAACCAACGTTTCAATAGCACCATCCCTTAATGCAAAAGTGATTTCAGGGTTCCATTCTGAAATCACAATTGCTACTTGCCAGTTACCGGCTTTTGGTATGTCGTTAGGATGATATTCTGAAAGATTTGTTTTCTTTTCAGTCATCGAGTATTATTTGTTTAATTTAGCGTTAGCTCTACTAATATATTTATCAATTTCTTGACCTTCGCCACTACGGCTATATTCATTTTTGATTAGCTCGTAGTTTTTCAATGCATCTTCCCATTTGTTTTGAAGTTCGTACACTAAACCAGCGCGCATCAAAAACAAAGGAGTGGTAAAACTATTTTTGTTGTTCTCTGATGCTTTTTTGTAATATTTCAACGCACTTTCTTGGTCATTTTTTTCCAAATAAGCATCACCAATTAAGCCATTAGCCATGGATGAAACGATTAAATCATTGCCATCAAATTTTTCTAAACGCTCAATTGCATTATCAAATTCCCCTTTTTGCATGTAAATAACGCCAAGATAATAGTTAGCCAAGTTGCCAGCATCTGTAGATGAATATTCATCAGCAACTGCTAAGAAACCCATGTTAACGCCATCACCATTCATTGCTTTTACTAAAGAATCTGATTCAAAATAACGTTGAGCCATAAACATTGCTGCTTGTGCTTCACGATTTTTAGGCTCTTTTACAAAACGAACGTATCCAAATCCAAGGACTACGACCAATACAATACCAGCAACTACGCTTAATATTGCTTTGTAATTATTTTCAAAAAATTGTTCAGAACGATTAAGCATTGATTCTACTGCAATAATGTTCTCTTCTGTTTTTTCTTTGTTTTTTTCTTTGTTTGCCATAAAGCTATTTATAAAAATTAGATTCGGAGTGCAAATTTACATTTTTATTTGGAATTTCAATCATATTATTGAAACAATTTACACACAAAAGAATGTTAATAGTAATAAAGAGTTAATCTAACGTGTATAAAACTGTTTAATAACTCCACCGAAAACGCTGAGAAAGTATTTGATAAACAAGTTTTGACGCTGCCAAATCAGATGATTTATCGGCAGGATTTGGACATAATTCCACCACATCAAATCCGACAATTTGACAGTGTTGATTTACAAGTTTAATTAAATCGGTCACTTGCCACCAAGTCAACCCTCCAGGTTCGGGTGTGCCAGTGCTTGGAATTACAGAAGGATCAAATCCATCCAAATCGATCGACAGATAGACATTTTCGCCCAATTGAGCCACCACGTCGATCATCCAATTTGGATTGTTTCTGATTTCGTGGGAAAAGAACATATTTTCCCTAATCATATTTGGCTTCTCTTCGATGCACATACTTCGGATTCCCACTTGTACCACTTTTCCAAAATCTTGTGCCCTACGCATAACGCAAGCATGATTATAAATAGAACCATGATAATCGTCGCGTAAATCGGCGTGAGCATCAATTTGCAGAATAGTTAACTTTTCAAATTTTTCGGAAAAAGCTTTGATAACACCACAACTTACAGAGTGTTCCCCACCGATGGTGACTAAATATTTATCGTCGTTTAAGTATTTTTTCGCTCTTTGGTATGCAGCTTCCACCATGATCTCTGGAGTTTCGAATGCATCAATTGGAGGAGCTGTATGAATACCAAATGTATACACCTCTTTGCCCGTTTCTATATCATACAATTCGATACTGTCAGAAGCATCAATAATTGCCTGAGGCCCTTTGTCGGCACCTTTTACCCATGTGCTAGTGCCGTCGTACGGAATGGGCAATATGACGATTTTTGAAGTCTCGTACAAAGAAAATTCTTCTGGCATATCGCCATAATATATTTTTGACATAATCAACTATAAATCAATAACTAATCTACTATTAATATCCTAATATCTTGAGCATTGGTTTCCAAGTTTGCTCTTTTGCAAACAGTTTTGGATACATCTCTCCATCTTCATCTTTGTCGATAATCACAATTTTGGGTGCAGGAATTAAGCAATGTTGAATTCCACCATAACCTCCTACGGACTCTTGGTAAGCACCTGTGTGGAAAAATCCGATGTACTGAGGTTCTTCTCCTAGTTTGGGTAAAAACACTGCATTTGCATGCGCCTCGGAGTTGTAAAAATCGTGACTATCACACGTTAAACCGCCCAAAAAGACACGTTCATATTCTTTGTCCCAATTATTTATAGCAATCAACATAAAGCGCTGACTAATAGCCCAAGTATCAGGCAAAGTAGTCATAAACGAACTGTCAATCATGTCCCAAAGTTCACGATCATTTTGTTGTTTCTGAGCAATGATTGAATATAAAACAGCGCTGCTTTCGCCCACTGTATATGAACCAAATTCAGTAAAAATATTGGGTTCTTGAATATTATGTCTATCACAAATACTTTTAATTTGAGAAATAATCTCTTCGGCCATGTATTCGTAATCATACTCAAATGAGAGTGAATTTTTAATAGGAAATCCACCGCCAATGTTTAACGAATCGAGTTCGGGACAAAGTTTTTTGAGTTCACAATATACGTTCACACACTTAGTTAATTCATTCCAATAGTAGGCTGTATCACTAATACCTGTGTTGATAAAAAAGTGAAGCATTTTCAACTCAAACTTCGGATTGTCTCTGATCTTTTCGAGATAAAAAGGCAAAATATCATTGTATCTAATTCCCAAACGAGAGGTGTAAAACTCAAACTTTGGCTCCTCCTCAGCGGCAATTCTAATTCCAATTTTAAATTTGGTGTTAACCAATTCATCCAATTGATCCAACTCTCTCTTATTGTCTAAGATTGGAATTGTATTTGAAAATCCTTTGTTGATAAACTCAGCAATGTTTTCGATGTAATTGTACTTTTTAAAACCATTACATATAATATACTTCTCCTGCGTCATCAATCCTTGTTCAAACAAATTGTCAATGATATTAAAATCAAACGCTGACGAAGTCTCAAGATGAACTTCGTTTTTCAACACCTCTTCGAGGATATAAGAGAAGTGCGAACTCTTAGTACAATAACAGTAATGATAGTCGGCATCGTAATCAGCTTTGGCCATGGCGACGTTAAACCAGCGTTTCGCTTTCTGAATATTACTACTTATTTTCGGCAAATAGGTAATTTTTAATGGAGTTCCGTACTGCTTTATTAAATCCATTAGATCAATTCCATTAAACATCAACTCGTTGTCTTTAACGAAGAACTCATCTTGCGGAAATTCGAATGTTTGATTTATTAAATCAATGTAATTCTTTTTCATTGCCTTTTCATATTCAATTAATAAGACAACAAATTTACAATTATTTTTTTACAATATCAATTTTTCACACCACCCAACTTAATCAAAAGCAAACTAAATTTCCAATCCAAACAGCTTAGAACAGTCAATTTTGACAAAAACCACACAAGAAACTCTCTAAGAAAATCACAATAAATCAAATTTCAAAAACAGCAAATAACTCTAAATCAGATAATTAATCAACTTAAAATCAAAAAAAATATTCAAAAATTCCGACTTAGCCAAATGAAGATAAAAAGAACAATCTAATTCAATTGAATTTTGTTTAATAAAATAATTTCAATGAATTAAATTGAAAGTGTGACTAAAATTTACAACAAACAAAATGAGTAAATAATCAAAAAGGAACTAAACCAATCAACTTTAAAAGACAAAATCAAACAAACACAGCTTCATCCAATTAATGTTTTCCACATCAAACAATCAGCAAGTTAACCCTTTTGACAACAACTTTGTTTGGTGTTATTTTGCATAACATAAACAGTATCACAATTACTCTAAAATAGATTCCGACCCTGTTCTTATCGGTTTTGAACTATTTTTTGTAATTTTACGATTTAAAACAATACGATAATATAATTAAAATGGATGACTTTAGAACACCTGTAACCATTATTACTGGATTTTTAGGTGCAGGCAAAACAACCTTATTAAATCAGATTATAAAAAGCTATTCGACGAAAAAATTTGCCGTCATCGAGAATGAGTTTGGCGAAATTGGGATAGACGGAAGTTTGATCATTGGCGTAGATGAGAATATTTTCGAACTCAGCAACGGTTGCATTTGTTGCAGTTTAAACAGTGATTTCATTCGCACCATCGACCAGCTGATGAATAGCGAATATGTTTTTAACCATCTATTAATAGAGACCACTGGAATTGCCGATCCGCTAAGCATCATCAATGCTTTTTTGGACGGAGGAGGAATTCAGGATCAGTTTAAAATAGACAGTGTTATTTCGGTGGTAGATGCAATCAATATCGAGGATTTAATATACGAACATAGTGAAATTAGGAAACAGATATCCGTTTCGGATGTAATTCTGATAAACAAAATCGACGCAGTCACCGACCAGTACAAAAACGATCTCACTCAATTAATTCAGTCCATAAATCCTTTATCCACGTTACATTCAATCTCTTTTGGAGATATTTCTGCGATAAATATTTTGGACACAAATTCATACAGTGCTTCTGAAATTGAACAATCGACGACTTCCTACAAAATCGCTCCACTTCACTCCCATCATCACGCACACGAAATCAACACCATTGGTTTTGAATTTGATCGTCCCTTTGATTTTTCTAAATTTGAACTTTGGATAGAGAGTTATATGTTTTTCAACAGCAACAAGATTTTAAGAATTAAAGGAATTATTGCTTTCGAAGATTTACCTGAACGATATATATTTCACTCCGTTGTAAACTCTTTTCTTTTGGAACCCGGTCAGAAATGGGAAGATGAGAAAGTATTTACTAAAATAATTTTTATTGGAAAACACATCGATGGCGACGAACTGAAAGAAGGACTGGAAGAGTTGTTGGTTCCTGAGGAAGGGTGAAGGGTGAAGGGTGAAAGGTGAAGGCTCCGTCAAAATTCAAAAAAAGTATTTTTTTGATTATTTGACGAGAGTCCTCGAAAAATGACAATCCGCCAGTTAGCGGATTTATTTTTCGGGAGTGAAAGGTGAAAGGAAAAGAAGCAAGTATACAGAAGTAAGAATAAAGAAATCTTAGTGAATCTTAGTCTACCTCGCAAGCTGGTAGATAAATACCCTTAGTGGTGAAAAGGGGAAAGGTGCACTTCCCTTCGAGTTCGCCGCGGCGAATCAGCGTAAACTAGCTCAGTGACAGAAGGGTGAATAAGGTTTTATATTTTCTGAGCATGTTTGAGCGTAAATGACAACTTGCGGGGACCATGCGCTAGCAGACAAACATTCCAGACGAGTGAATGTGATCACAAGACGGCTCAAGTTAACCAATTGGATCCTTAGCAAAACTCATACAGCAACTTTGCGTCAGCCTCACTCATCACTCATAATTTACAATTCATCGCTTAACTTTCAAATCCATAAATACCATTAAAAAAAGTCCCTCTGAAAACCAAAGGGACTTTTTTTTAATGAAATATCTATTTATTTCATACAGCAATTTTATTAACTATTCAGCAAAATAGCGGAACAATAGGAAGAGTCCACCAGAAAGCAATACGGTTACAGGAATGGTTAAAATCCAAGCAATGGCAATGTTTTTAATCGTTTTGGATTGCAAGTTTTTCACACCACCTTCGGCAATCATTGAACCAGCAATACCAGAAGAGAGAACATGTGTTGTGCTCACTGGCAAACCGAGCATTGTAGAGACAGAGATCGTGGTAGCTGCTATAATTTCAGCACTAGCACCTTGTGCATAAGAGAGATGTGTTTTTCCGATTTTTTCACCAATTGTTGTCACAATACGCTTCCAACCAATCATGGTTCCAAGGCCCAAAGAGACGGAAATAAACAAGATAACCCACCATGGAGCAAATTCGGTAAACGATTTGAGTTCTTTAATATTAGATTTCATGTGAGAGAGTTCGGCAGATGTCAATTTTGATTTCGTCGCAAAAGTTTCATCATTAATTAGTTTATCAACGGAACGGCTAATAGTAACAATATCCGTACGTACTTGGAATCTTTTTGATTCTTCAATTTCAGAAGAGACATCCGAGGCCGCAATAATTTCATTAATTTCTAATAGATCTTTTTTTACAACATTCACAATTTCTAAGTGTTTAGCATCTAACATCGTAGTGTCCACTTTATTCAAATAGGCTGTTATTACACGAGTATTGCCAATCATATTAGATTGATTTTTTGAAGAATCGAGGGCAAATTTAGCAGGTAAAAGACTGATTAGAATGATCATCATTAGCCCCACTCCTTTTTGACCATCGTTTGAACCATGTGAATAACTAACGCTGGTACAGGTAAGTATCAATACTCCACGAATCCAAAATGGGGGGTTCTTTTCTGGATCGGCAGGCAAGAAGAACTTTTTCTTTTTCACTAATCTTTTAAAGACTAACATAAGTATTAGTGCCATTCCCAATCCAAATATGGGAGAAATAAACAATGACAAACCTGCATCAGCAACTTTCATCCAGTTTAACGCAACGCCACCGTCTGGATTTATAAACATAAACGCTAACCCAACGCCAAAGATAGAACCAATCAAGGTATGCGAACTAGAACAAGGAATTCCAAAGTACCAAGTAGCTAGATTCCAAATAATTGCAGTAATTAAAAGCGCCATAATCATGGCAACATTGTGATACACGTTTTGATCGACCAGCGCCTCCATGGGCAAGAGGTTTACAATTCCAATCGCCACTGCAATACCTCCTAAATTCACTCCAATAAAATTCCAAATTCCTGACCAAATTACGGCAGTACGTGGTTTCAATGAGCGAGTATAAATTACAGTAGCAACCGCATTGGCTGTGTCGTGAAATCCATTAATAAACTCAAATGCTCCCACTGCAACAATGCACAGAATGAGCAATATGGTAAGTCCTGTATCTAATCCAAACATAATATTGTTTTTTTATTATTTTTTCTGGCGACAAAAGTACGACGATTAATTCTACTTTATATTATGTAATTATTGTGGCTATATTAAGTCAACATTAATAATCTTAAACATCATTACTCCAACTACTTACAGCGATTTTTATCAATTTCAATGCTTCAATGAGTTCTTTTTCGGGACGTGCAATGTTAATTCTGATCCAACCAGTGGCGTCATCTGAAAAATGAATACCGGGGACTACGGCTACTTTATAATGGTCAAACAAGTAATTTGCAAACGCTACTCCGTTGGGAATATGATTTGGCAAACGAGTCCAAACAAAATATCCTCCATTAATTCTAGGGATAAAAAAACCTATTTTTTCAAGTTCATTTTTATAAAAATCAAACCCTGATTTAATATTTCGTCTAAGCGATTGAACGTATTGATTGGAAGCCTCTGGGAAATTCAAAAAATCAGCCAATGCAGTTTGTAAAACCGACGGCGCACACAAACCTGTATAATCATGTAGATTTTTAATGGCTAAAAAATGTGTTTGATGCGCAAACAGAAATCCTACACGCCAGCCCGTAATAGAGAATCGTTTAGAAAAACTATTGACCAGAAAGCAGTATTCATGAAGCTTTTTATATGGAATATCTGGTGGATAATCAAAAAAAAGTTCAGAATAAACATCGTCTAAAATCAAATAAAATTCATGCATTTTAGAAAGTTCAATCAATTTTTGAATTTCTTCTGCTGAATAACATCTTCCGTGTGGATTTCCTGGAGAAGAGAGAAACAAAATTTTTACTTTCTGCTGAATGATCGTCTTCTCCAATGATTCAAAATCAATCACTTCATCGTCCAACTTTCCAAAGGAGATAAAAGGAATGTGATAAAGTTCGGGCAAACGGCGGTAACTTTCGTAAGATGGGTTGAAAGCCAAAACTGTATAAGAATCATTCAGTTTTAAATGCAAATAATTAAATATCAACGATATAGCTTCAGTAGCACCACAAGTGATCAGGGGTATAAATAGAGATAAATCTAATTTATTGCGATATTCATTTTTAATGTGTTCAATCAGTTCAAAATTTCCAGTAGCGGGAGGATATTGATGAACAGAAGTTACCGCAACTTTTTACAAACAATCCAACAGTTCTATGGGAGGCTCAAAACCGGGCAATCCTTGGGCTAAATTAATTCCTCCGTGCATCTTTACCTTGTTGCTCATGATGCTTATATACGACTCTTGAATTGGGTTTTCCATTCTTTTAAAATCAATTAATAAAATCAATCAACGCTTTACGCAGTTTTTCGGTGGGCAAACCCACTACATTAGTATAAGAACCACTTATCGAAGAGATAAAACCAATTCCAATCCATTCCTGAATTCCATACGAACCCGCTTTGTCAAATGGTTGATACTGTTGGATATAATAATCAATTTCATCGTCTGAAATTTCAGAAAAAGTCACAGTAGTGGTTTCGTGAAAAGTAACCGATTTTGAGTTACTTTTTAAACAGACTGCGGTAATCACTTGGTGTTCGCGTCCCGAGAGAGTTTGAAGCATTAATTTAGCATCGTAGTGAGAATTAGGTTTTCCAAGCAATTCTTGTCCCACCGCAACCACGGTATCCGCAGTGATAATCAATGTGTTATCTGGAAAATAATCCAGACAAAAAGCATTCATTTTTTCGGTAGCTATGTCAATTGCAGCTTCTACAGGATTGTGATCAGGCACTGGAGTTTCGTCCACAGACTTTACTTCAATCGAAAACTGAAATCCCAACTGCTCGAGCAACTCCTTACGCCGAGGAGAAGCCGATGCCAATATAATTCGTAGCGGATAATTTCGATACATTAATATTGAAATTTAAAAATGGAAAAATAAGAAACAACCAACAATAAAATACCAAAAAGCATGATGATTTTGGAAATTGTAGATAAAAAGTGGAAATCGGAAGCCGTTTTGGCTTTTGCAATTTTTGCAACTAAATACAAAAGTGGCAAACTAATCATCACAATGCTGTAATACGCCACATAATTAAATTTCTGACTCATCAGTTTCCATTCAATCACCGCCAAAGCAGCCACAAAAAGGATAATTGTTGCGTTGATAATTAATTTAGTCTTCTTAACTCCAAATCGAATGGGAAGAGTAACTCGTCCACCCTGCTCATCTCCTACTTGGTCTTCTAAATCTTTAATCCACTCACGAATCAACGTCATCACAAACGAAAATCCGACAAAAAGCATGGTGATTTTGCGAATCAGATTTAAACAAACCACATGGTCTATAAATGCATTTGGGCGACCAATTAATGTAAAAAATTCAAACAACCAAGGAAGCAAGATTACAATAGAGCTTAGAAAAGCAATTGCAATATTTCCCCACAAAAGAAGGCGTTTGTATTTTAACGAGTAATAATAAAGGATAAAAGAGACTATGATAAAAATAGCACCTAAGTTGATAAAACCAACCCTAAATGAAATGTAAATACCAATTAATGAACCCATTACAGAAAGAGACCAAAACAAAAGATACGCCACTCGAGGACGAATAGAAACGCCCACTATCTGTTTTTTAGGACTATTAACGCCGTCAATTAATTGATCGTAATAATCGTTGATCGCGTAGCCTGCTGCCGCAATTAAAACGGTGGCCACTACAAGTAAGTGAAACAACATATCCGAGAAAAACGGGAAATCGTTACAAACCCTCATTCCTGGAACAATAAGAAAATAACGAACAATGTACATAATCAACATGATGAAAATGAGATTTGGACCTCTAAGCAATTGATAATAAGAAGATAATTTTGATTTCATTTTTTTTTTAGAATTAAGAATACAGAATTAAGAAGTATGAATGTGAATAATAAAAGAAGAGGAATACAGAAGTAAGAAGTAAGAATTAAGAAGTAAGAAAGTGAAAAAGGAAGAAGAAGAAGAAGACAGAATACAGAAGTAAGAATTAAGAAGGAAGAAAGAACTTGGGTTGAGACACTTCACTTTCGCCGCGGCGAATCAGTGTGACAAAATGAAGAACGGAAGAAAGAATACAATAATAAGAAGAACGTGTTATAACGCAGAACTAAAACCAACCCCTGCACCTTGCACCCTGCACCTTTTAACCTTTAAAGACTTTCGCCTTTAAGACCCTGCCATTGGCAGACAAGCTTTCGACTTTATGGACTTTATGGACTTTATGGCCTTTCGCCTTTATGGACTTTCGACTCCGTATTACCAATGAAAAGCATCTTTATCGAACCAGTTTCCGTGAACTTTTAATACTTGTTCGATGA